>NZ_JAAGPL010000253.1:0-10967 GCF_017104785.1 Burkholderia sp. Ac-20353
TCCGTCGTGCCGGTCGCGCACCCGGCGCTCGCCGCGCGGCCGATCGCCGACGCGGCCGCGCTGGCGGGCCACGTGCTGCTCGAATTCGACGGGCAGCCGCAAACGCAGCTGCGCTGGCTCGACCATCTGCAAGCGACCGGGCTCGGCGACGCGCGCCCGAAAGGCGTGCTGCGCTTCAACCAGTACGACCAGGTGATCCAGGCGGCGATCGCGGGGCAAGGCATCGCACTCGGGCGGCTCGCGCTCGTCGCGCCGATGCTCGCGGACGGCCGTCTCGCGGTGCTCGGCCCGCGCGGCACCGCGCCGCCGAACCGCTACGGATACTGGCTGTTCCAGCGCGATCCGGCGCCGCGGCGCGAAGTGGCCGACGTGCGCGACTGGATCTGCGCGGAGGCCGCCGAATGCGACGCGGTGATGCGCGCGCAGGATCCCGCGAACCCGTAAGCGAACCAGCGGCTGCATCACCGGCGATCCGGCGCACCGGAACGCGCATCCCCGCTGCATACCGCCGCACGGCCCGTCACATGCGCAGCGCGCATGCGAACCCGACCGAATGATCGCTTGAGCGCCGCCGCGCGCGGGCCGTCTAATCGAGCTGTCCGCGCGCCCTTTCCGCCGCGCGCCGCCGACTTTCCGGAGACGCCCGATGCCCCCGCTCAAGTACGAATTCCGATACCGCTGGCTACCCGTCCTCGCAGGCGGACTGATCATGGGCGTGGCGCTCGGCATCCGCCACGTCCAGGGCCTGTTCCTCGCCCCCGTTACGCTCGACCACGGCTGGTCGCGCGAAACGTTCGGCCTCGCGCTCGCGCTGCAGAACCTGATCTGGGGCATCGCACAGCCGTTCACGGGGATGATCGCCGACCGCTTCGGCTCGGCGCGCGTGATCGTCGCCGGGATGCTGCTATACGCGCTCGGGCTCGTGACGATGGCACACGCGGGCTCGCCCGCGCTCTTCACGCTCGGCGCGGGGCTCGTGATCGGCATCGCGCTGTCCGGCTCCGCGTTCGCCGCGATCTACGGCGCGCTGAGCCGCATGTTCCCGGCCGAGCAGCGCGGCTGGGCGCTCGGCGTCGCGGGCGCGATCGGCGGGCTCGGCCAGTTCTGCATGGTGCCGGTCGCGCAAGGCCTGATCGGCGGCATCGGCTGGGGCCATGCGTTCGCCGCGCTCGCGCTCGTCGCCGTCGTGCTCGCGCCGCTCGCCGTGCTGCTGCGCGACCGCCCCGCGAGCGCGTCGGGCGCGCACGAGCACGACCAGTCGATCGCCGACGCGGTGCGCGAGGCGTTCTCGCACCGCGGCTTCTGGCTGCTCAACGCCGGCTTCTTCGCATGCGGCTTCCAGCTCGCGTTCATCGCGACCCACCTGCCCGCGTACCTGCTCGATCACGGCCTGCCGGCGCGCCACGCGAGCATCGCGCTCGCGCTGATCGCGCTGACCAACGTCGCCGGCACCTATGCGTGCGGCCACCTCGGCGGCCTGCTGCGCCGCAAGTACGTGCTGTCCGTGCTGTACCTCGTGCGCTCGCTCACGATGGTCGCGTTCGTCGTGGCGCCGCTGTCCCCCGCGAGCGTCTATGCGTTCGCGGCCGTGATGGGGTTCACGTGGCTCGGCACGGTGCCGCTCACGAACGGCGTGGTCTCGCAGGTGTTCGGCGTGCGCTATATCGCGACGCTGTTCGGCTTCGTCTTCTTCGGGCACCAGCTCGGCAGCTTCTTCGGCGTGTGGCTCGGCGCGCTCGTGTACGACGCGGTGCATTCGTACATGCCGCTGTGGATCGGCTCGATCGTGCTCGGCATCGTCGCGGCACTGGTGCACCTGCCGATCAACGATGCACGCGTCGCCCGGCCGGCACCGGGCAAGCCGGCATGGGCATGATCCGCGCCACACTCGCGGCCGGCGCGCTCGCGTTCGTCGCGTGGTGCGGCGCCGCGTACTTCGATTCGGGTATCGCGCTCGCGATGCTCGAGCACGTCGCGTTCTGCAACTGAGATTGCGTCGCCGGCCCGACGGCGCCGTGGCCAACGCATCGTGAGGCCGCGCTGCCAAGCGTACGGCGCGGCGGGATCGTCCCGCCCCCGTAGAACGCCTTAGTCCATTCCGACGATTTTTCGCGGCCCACGACCGCCTACGCTCGATGTCGGGCAAGTCGCGATGTGCGGCGCGTGCCGGCAAGCGCCGCGCACGCCGCGCTACGACCAGTCCGCCAGACGCGCCGACGCCGGCGGCATGCGCATGCCGCGCGCAGCCCGGCGCTGCCGGCGCACACCTCTCCGACCGCCGCGGCGCCTTCGGCCGTTTCCGCCAGTTCCGCGACGACGCCACGGCCTCACCCGACCCATCACGCCCCACCACACCTGATTACGCCGCCATGACCAAAGCCGCCAATCTCGTCACCTCAATCACCGTCGACATCGCCGCCCCCGCATCGGTCGTCTGGGAAGTGCTGACCGACTTCCCGCGCTATGCAGAATGGAACACCTTCTGCGTCGGCCTCGAAACGACCGGCCGTCTCGGCGATCTGGTCTGCATGCAGGTCCGGATTCCGGACACCGGCGACGTGATCCCCGTCAACGAAACGCTCGTCGCGTTCGAGCCCGAACGCCTGCTGTCGTGGGAACAGCGCCCCACCGACGACAACAAGGACGCCGCGCGCCGCGACCAGTACATCGACGCGGACGGCCCCGAACGCTGCCGCTATGTGACGACCGACCAGTTCCTCGGCGTCAACGCGGACACGATCATGCGCAACCACGGCGCGTGGGTGAAGCGCGGCTTCGACCAGTGCGCACTCGACGTGAAGGCGCGCGCGGAAGCGCTGCACGCAGCGCGAAGCCGCAAGCGCGCGTGACAGGGCGCGCGCGATGGGCGGCATCGACGGCCGCTCCCGGGACCTGAACGCGTGGCCGCGCGCAGGCGACCGGCTGGCCGTGGCGAGCACGCCGCGCGGAGTACCGCGCGACGCGCTGTCAATCGATCCGGAACGCCGCCTCGAAACGCGCGGCGAACGCATCGAATTCCGCTTCCGGCAGATGATTGATGCCGCCCGCACGCTTGCGTCCGCCGCCCGTCGCGAAGCCGCGGCAGAAATCGTCGGCGCCGAGCGGACGGCCGTCGGGCACGCGCACGCTGACGACGAACCCGCCCTCCGCGCGCGGCGACAACACAGCGAGCGCGGTGCCCGGTTGGCTGCGCATCCGCTCGTTCGCGAGCATACCCGTCGCACGCCGCGCCCACGCTTGATCAGGCATCCGGATCAGCGTCGCGCCCGGCACTTCGCGCAGCGGCGCCAGCGCGCAGGCACGCGCCATGTCGTCGCGATAGCCGTCGCGCAGCGCGGCGAACACCGGCGTGCCGCGCACGAAGTCGAGCGGATCCGCGCACGGCAGCATCGCGTCGGCGAGCGCCGCCGGGTCGAAATGCAGATCGCCGACGCAGTCGCCGTAAGCGTTGTAGTTCAGGTAATGACCGAGCTCCGCGAACGTGCGCGCATCGGCCTCGCCGATTCCGTGAGCGCGAGCAAGCACGTCGCCGAGCGCCGGCAGTTCGTCGCCGAACGCCGCGACGATCGCCCAGCGCACATGCCGGCCGTCGAGGTAGCGGTTCACGAGCGCGCTCGTGCATACGTCCGCCGCCGTGTCGATATGCGCGTGAAAGCGTGCGTCGCACGGCAGGTCGCCCGCGTAGTGATGGTCGAAATAGCGGATCGCGACGCCGTCGCCGAGCAGCTTCGCGACCGCGTCTCGATTCTGGTCGTGCGACACGTCGAGCACGGTAATCCGGTCTCCGGCGCGCGCGTCGATACGCGCGACGAGGCACACGTCGCGCTTCACGCCGGTGACGAGCGTGCCTCGCCGGCCCTCGGCGAGCCGCAGTTGCTGAAGTGCGCACAGGCCGTCCGCGTCGCCATTGAACGCGAAGAAGTGCCGCCCGTCGTCGTTTGCCTGCATCGTCCGTATCTCCATCGGTCAGGGCATGAAATCGCCGCCGTTCGCGTCGAGCGTCGCGCCCGTCACCGCGTTCGCGTAATCGGACGCGAGAAACAGCGCGGCACGCGCACAGTCGTCGTCGGTCGGCAGGCGCGCGAGCGCGATGTTCGACGCGATAGGCGCGATGATCTGCTCGTCGGTCATCCCACACTCGGCCGCGGCGTCGCGGAAATAGGTCTGGGTCGGCACGCCCCACATCCACCCCATGTGGATGCTGTTCGCGCGGATTCCGTGCACGCCGAGTTCGCGCGCGAGGTATTTTGCCGCAACCGCGAGCGCGCCCTTCGACACAGCGTAGCCGGCTTCGCCTGCAAACGGCTTGCGGGTTGCCTGCGTGTTGATCATCACGATCGCGCCGCGCCGCTGGCGCTTCATCTGCGGCACGATTTCCTGCGTCAGCGTCATCGTGCCGAACACGTTGGTGTCGAACACCGCGCGCCAGCCGTCGAGGTCGGCGGCATCGACCGGCTCCGGAAACGTGCCGTGCACGAACGCGCTGTTCACGAGCGCATCGATCCGGCCGAAGCGCGCGATCGCCGCGTCCGCGAGCTGCCGGCACTGCGCGCGCTCGGTGATGTCGGTCACCTGCTTCAATACCTCGCAATCGACGCCTAGTTCGCGAATACGCCGCTCTGCGTCGTCGAGCTTCGCGGCCGTGCGCGCCGCGACGACGACGCCTCGCGCGCCCTCGCGTGCGGCTTCGACCGCGAGCTTCACGCCGAGCCCGGGGCCGATGCCCGAAATCACGACGATCTTGTCCTTCAGCAACATGGGTTGTCTCCTCATCGGGTTGGAACGTGCGGCGCGGTCAGTCGCCGGCTTGCAGGTGGCGTGCGCGATACGCGGCGAAATCGTGCGCGAGCTGCGCGTCGGTGAAACCGAAACGCGCAATCGAATAGTCGTGCGCGGCGCGCTTGTCGCGGCCGTTGCGCGCGAGCCAGTCCTGCATCGCCGCGCGCGCGTCGGCGTCGAGCGGCATCCCCGCGAAGCGGTACACGGCCTCGGCGACGCCGAGCGGGTTCGTGACGGTGTCCTCGAAACGCACGTCGAGGAACCGTTCCGCAGGCAGCGCGTCGCGTGCGGCCATCGCGGCGCCGATCGCGCGCGCCATCCCGGCGTTCCATTGCGCGCCGACGACGCGCGGGTCCGGATCGTCCGCGTACATCTGCCACAGCGTGTGCGCCATGCTCGCCATCGACGGAATCGTCTGCGCCGGATCGCGATGCGTGAGCACCACCTGCGCGCGCGGGAATACGCGGCACAACACGTCGAGCGCATGCAGGTGCTGCGGCGTCTTCAGCAGCCAGCGCGCGGCCGGCGCGGCCGGCGCAACCGCGCGCCGCGCCTTCTGCCACTGCAGGAACTGCAGCATCCGCTTCAGGTACGCATAGACGGGCGTGAGATCCTGCCGCGCGAGCCACGCGGTATAGCCGGGCACGTTCGCATACGAATCCATCGCGCAGACGAACGAGTGCTCCATCAGCATGAACTCCTCGTCGGCGAGCATCGCGTCGAGCGGATGGATCGACAGGATCTGTGGAATGCAGTCGATCATCTGCGCGACCTCGGCCTGCGCGCGCGCGATGCGCACGGTGGGCGCGTCGGGCGTCTCGCCCGCGAGCGGCGCCGGATAGCGGGTTTCCCACCACGCGGCCGAATGAAAGCGCGGGTCGACCGCGAGCATCCGCTGCAGCAGCGTGGTGCCCGTGCGCGGCAGGCCGACGATCACGAGCGGATCGTCGATCGCGATCGACTCGATTTCCGGATGGCACCGGCAGTAGTCCTCGACGATCAGCCGGTTGACGAGCTGGCCGACGAGCTTCTCGCGCATCATGTCCGCACCGCGCGCGGACAGGTTCGCTTCGTGAATCAGCGATGCGCACAGCACGTCGAGCGCGTCGCGATACGGGCCGTCGCCGAACGCGGTCAGGCCGCCCGCGCGCGCGCTGGCTTGCGCGAGCAGGGCGTCGGCGTCGAGTTGCGTGCGGACGTGGTCGAGCTGAGAGTTGTTCATACGGTCTCCTTCAGCGTCGCGAGCTTGACCACGCGGGTGCGCGGATGCACGTGCTCCCGAGCGCCGACCCAGCGCCAGCAGATCGTGCCGGTCCGATGCCCGGCCGTGTCGAGCCAGTTCGCGCGGCCGGGATCGGGATTCCCGGCCGCGACGATCACCGTCACGCCGCCGCTATCGTTCACGCGCGCGCGGTGCTTGTTCACGCACACGTCGAAATGACGGTAGTCGAGCGACTCCATCCAGTAGTTGTTGAGCTGCACGTTCCAGAAGTCGCAGTCGGGCACACGGTCGACGTCGATCACGAGCGCCTCGTCGTCCGCAAGCGACCAGCACGAGTGGTAGTAGTAGATGTTCGGATCGCCGCCGACCGACTGGCACAGTGCCTGGTCCGCGGGCGGCAGCGCGTTCACGTGCGACCGGTAGCTCGCGGCCCAGTCGGCGAACAGCCGCGCGGTCTGCTCGACGAACTGCGCGGCGCGCGTCAGGCCGCGCTGCAGCGCGACAGGATCGAGCGGCGCGGGACGATCCTGCGCGTCGATGCGCTCGATCTTCAGTTGCGCGGGCGTCTCGCTGCGCCGGTCGAGGAACGTCTGCCGCACGAGCAGCGCGTTCGTGGCCGGCTCCATGCGCAGCCAGTTGCCCGCGCGCGGCGTCTGGCTCAGCACGATCTCGAAGCTGCCGTCCGGCGCGGTCTCGAGCTGCTTCGCGTCGAGAAAGCCCGTCTGCAGCATCTTGCCGTCGGTCTCGTAGCCGCCCTTCTGCGTGCCGAAGCTCAGGTACGCGACCGTGCCGCGCCGCCCCGTCACGCGATAGTCGCAGCGCCCGTCGACGCGTGCGTACTGGTACAGGTTGTCGGGATTGTCCGCGCCGATCTTCGCGGTTTCGTGCGACGGCGAGAAGAAGCCGGGCCACGCGCCGTCCGCGAATTCGACGTGCATCTCGAGCGCGATGCGCATCAGCCGGCTCAGGTAGCGGAACCCTTCCGCGCGCGTGAGCGGATCGTCCGGCGCTTCGGCGCGCAGCACCTGCTGGCCGCTGCGTTTCAGGGTGTCGCAGAAATCGGCCCAGGTCTGGCCCGATAGCAGTTGCGTCGAACGTGTGTCGTCCGTCATGTGTCGTCTCCGCCGATGGTCGAGCGCCCACATTAAGCGTCCGTACGGTCCGCCACTTCGTCCAGGTGGACTAAGGAAAGATCCGCTGCCCGAACCCGGCATGCCCACGCCGCGCCTTAGTCCACCCGGACGAAGAGCCGCATCGGCGCTCGTCGCTACCTTTGGCGTCATGCACGAGCCGCCGCACACGTCGCGCGGCGCCGGCATGGAACAAGGAGACGAACGATGTTGACCCACTTGGAGCGGCTGGAGGCCGAGAGCATCCACATCATGCGCGAGGTGGTCGCGGAGAGCGACAACCCGGTGATGCTGTATTCGATCGGCAAGGACAGCTCGGTCATGCTGCATCTCGCGATGAAGGCGTTCTACCCCGCGAAGCCGCCCTTCCCGCTGCTGCATGTCGATACCACCTGGAAATTCCGCGAGATGATCGCGTTTCGCGACGCGACCGCCGAGCGGCTCGGCCTCGAACTGCGCGTGCACGTGAATCCCGAAGGCGTCGCGCAGCACATCAATCCGTTCACGCACGGCTCGGCGCTGCACACCGACGTGTGGAAGACCCAGGGTCTCAAGCAGGCGCTCGATCACTACGGCTTCGACGCCGCGTTCGGTGGCGCACGCCGCGACGAGGAAAAGTCGCGCGCGAAGGAACGCATCGTGTCGCTGCGTTCGGAACAGCACCGCTGGGACCCGAAGCGGCAGCGCCCGGAACTCTGGTCGCTGTACAACGCGCGCAAGCGCAACGGCGAAAGCCTGCGCGTGTTCCCGATCTCGAACTGGACCGAGCTCGACATCTGGCAGTACATCCGGCTGCACGACATCCCGATCGTGCCGCTTTACTTCGCGAAGGCGCGGCCCGTCGTCGAACGCGACGGCGCGCTGATCATGGTCGACGACGACCGGCTGCCGCTGCGCGAACGCGAAGTGCCGCAGATGCGCAAGGTGCGGTTCCGCACGCTCGGCTGCTATCCGCTGACGGGGGCGATCGACAGCGACGCCGAGTCGCTCGACGACATCCTGCGCGAGATGCGCGACACGCGCACGTCAGAGCGCCAGGGGCGGCTGATCGACAGCGATTCGGCCGGATCGATGGAGAAGAAGAAGCAGGAGGGATATTTCTGATGGAACACGCAAACGCACTCACCGCGCCCGACCACGTCGCGGGCCACGCTCAGCATGCGCACGATACGCAAGACCGGCAAACGAAAGACCTGCTGCGCTTCATCACGTGCGGCAGCGTCGACGACGGCAAGAGCACGCTGATCGGCCGCCTGCTCTACGAGTCGAACCAGTTGTTCGACGATCAGCTGAGCCAGCTCGAAGCCGATTCGAAGAAGCTCGGCACGCAGGGCGGCAACCTCGACTTCGCGCTGCTCGTCGACGGGCTGTCGGCCGAGCGCGAGCAAGGGATCACGATCGACGTCGCATATCGCTTCTTCGCGACCGGGCGGCGCAAGTACATCGTCGCCGACACGCCCGGCCACGAGCAGTACACGCGCAACATGATCACCGGCGCGTCGACCGCCGATCTCGCAGTCATCCTGATCGATGCGCGCAAGGGCGTGCTCACGCAGACCCGCCGCCACAGCCATCTCGTCGCGCTGATCGGCATCAGGCGCGTCGTGCTCGCGATCAACAAGATGGATCTCGTCGACTACGACCGCGCGGTGTTCGAGCGCATCGACGCGGACTACCGCGCGTTCGCGGCCGAGCTCGGCCTGTCGGAGATCGTCAGCATTCCGCTGTCTGCGCTGCGCGGCGACAACGTGATCGTCCCGAGCACGCGGATGCCGTGGCACGACGGCCCGACGCTGATGCAGCACCTCGAAACGGTGGCGCTCGACGCGCGCGACGGCGTACACAAGCAGCACGAGCCGTTCCGGCTGCCGGTCCAGTGGGTCAACCGTCCGCACCTGAACTTCCGCGGCTACGCGGGCAGCATCGCGTCGGGCGAGATTCGCGTCGGCGAACGCGTCCGCGTGCTGCCGTCCGGCAAGGAAAGCCGCGTCGCGTCGGTGATCACGCCGGTGGGCGAGGCCGACGTCGCGCGCGCCGGCGAAGCGGTCACGCTGACGCTCGCCGACGAGATCGACATCAGCCGCGGCGACATGATCGCGCGCGCCGATGCGCCGCCCGAGGTCGCCGACCAGTTCGAGGCGACCGTCGTGTGGATGCACGACGCCCCGCTGCTGCCGGGCCGGCCGTATCTCGTCAAGCTCGGCGCGCAGACGGTCGGCGCGACATGCGCGACGCCGAAATACAAGATCGACGTGAACACGCGCGAGCATCTCGCCGCACGCACGCTCGCGCTGAACGAGATCGGCGTGTGCAACCTGAGCTTCGACCGGCCGGTCGCGTTCGATCCGTACACGCAGAACCGCCACACGGGCGGCTTCATCGTGATCGATCGCTACACGAACGACACGGTCGGCGCCGGGATGCTGCACTTCGCGCTGCGCCGCGCGCACAACGTGCACTGGCAGGCGGTCGACGTCGACCGGCACGCGCGCGCCGCGCAAAAGGGCCAGACGCCGCGGATCGTGTGGCTGACCGGGCTGTCCGGCGCCGGCAAATCGACGATCGCGAACCTCGTCGAAAAGCAGCTCCATGCGCTCGGCAAGCACACGTACCTGCTCGACGGCGACAACGTGCGGCACGGGCTGAACCGCGATCTCGGCTTTACCGAAGCCGACCGCGTCGAGAACATCCGGCGCGTCGCCGAGGTCGCGCGGCTGATGGTCGACGCGGGCCTGATCGCGCTCGTGTCGTTCATCTCGCCGTTCCGCGCCGAACGCGAGATGGCGCGCGCGCTCGTCGGGCCCGACGAATTCGTCGAGGTGTTCGTCGACACGCCGCTCGCGGTCGCCGAGGAGCGCGATCCGAAGGGGCTGTACAAGAAGGCCCGGCGCGGCGAGCTGAAGCAGTTCACCGGCATCGATTCGCCATACGAAGCACCCGAGCATCCGGAGCTGCGCGTGGACACGGTGGCCGAAACGCCGGAGGACGCGGCGGCACGCATCGTCGCGCACCTGCTGCGCGAACGCTCGGCTTGATCGTCCGGCGCGGCCCTACTCCGTTCGGATGACGCGTGCCGCCGCCGGATCCGTATGCTCGACCGGGAAACCTCATTGCGTTCCAGGAGATTGCGAGCATGCGGATCGCTGTTCCGGCCGGCGGCGGCGCCGTCGCCCACGACTCGTTCGACGACACCGCGTGGACGGCGCGCGACCTCGACGCGTGGCTCGGCCTCGTCTACCGGGGCCCGACCGAAGCGACGCCGTGGGCCGGATTTCTCGAAGCGATCCGCGCGCAGCTCGACGCGAGCTTCACGACGCTCGTGCTGCGCAATCCGGGCGGCACGCGGCGCGGCCTCATCATCAACGCGTCGACACACGGCCCGCTGCTGCCCGGCGAGCCGTCGTACAGCGAACAGTTCTACGCGCTCTGCCCGTTTCTCGACCAGCCCGCCGGCCACGTGTTCACCGCCGACGCGCTGTTCGGCGAAGCGGCGTGGCGCACGCACGACTTCTACCGGCAGTACCTGCAGCCGCTCGACCTGCGCTACATCCTCGGCGCGAACCTGCGCGGCGAGCGTGGCGTCGAATGCGCGTTCTTCGTGAGCCGCGCGCACCGCGGCCGTGATTTCGACGCGGCCGAGCGCGCGCGGGTCGCGGTGCTGCTGCCGCACCTGCAGCGCGCGGTCGAGCTGCACGCGGCGCTCGACGTGCTCGTCAACAATGCGGGCATTCACCTGCAAGGCCCGTCCGCGACGTTTCCGCTCGCCGATTTCGAGCGGGTCATGTCCACCAACGCTACCTCGATCCTGCTCGCGAGCCAGGCCGTCTACCCGCTTC
>NZ_JAAGPL010000254.1:0-10730 GCF_017104785.1 Burkholderia sp. Ac-20353
TCGGTCGCGCACGGGTTGCAGCTGCATGTCGGCGCTCGCCATCGTGTACATCGTGCCGCGCGTCGTGTCGTACACGGCCTTCAGCAGATGCGCTTCGTCCTTGCGCCACGTGAGCCAGCGCCGCTGGCTCTCCTGCCAGCCGCGCTTCGCGTCGTCGGGTGCGTCGTTCAGCAGGCGCTGGTACGCGCCGTCCATCACCGTCTGCCACTGCTGCTGCGCTTCGTCCATGCACTGGATCTGGCCGGCCGGCGACGAGCGGTCGCGCCGGGCCAGACACTGCCGCATCGCGACGTCGACCGGATCGGCCGCCGCGACTTCCGCATGCGCCGCCCCTGACCACGCCGACCAGGCTGCCCAGGCGACGAGCGCGGCCGTGGCCGCGCGCATCGTCCCGATTCGATTCTGCGCCATCGTCAGTCGCGCACGCAGTCGACGAAGTACTCGACGCGGCCGTTCACCTCTTCCGCGACGAGGCCGTGGATGTCGGTGTGGAAGCCCGGGAAGCGCTCGTTGAAGTCACGCGCGAACCGCAGGTAGTTGACGATCGTCTTGTTGAAGCGCTCGCCCGGAATCAGCAGCGGAATGCCCGGCGGGTACGGCGTCAGCAGGATGCTCGTCACGCGGCCTTCGAGCTCGTCGAGCGGCACGCGGTCGATCTTGCGGTGCGCGAGCTTCGCGAACGCGTCCGACGGCTTCATCGCGGGCTCCATGTCCGACAGGTACATCTCGGTCGTCAGGCGCGCGATGTCGTTCGCACGGTACACGTCGTGGATCTGCGTGCACAGGTCGCGCAGCCCGACGCGCTCGTAGCGCGGATGCTGCGCGACGAATTCCGGCAGCACGCGCCACAGCGGCTGGTTGTTGTCGTAGTCGTCCTTGAACTGCTGCAGCTCGGTCACCATCGAGTTCCAGCGGCCCTTCGTGATGCCGATCGTGAACATGATGAAGAACGAGTACAGGCCCGTCTTCTCGACGATGATACCGTGCTCGGCGAGGTACTTCGTGACGATCGCGGCCGGAATGCCGGTCTCGCCGAATTCGCCGTCGACGTCGAGCCCCGGCGTGATGATCGTCGCCTTGATCGGGTCGAGCATGTTGAAGCCTTCCGCGAGCGGGCCGAAGCCGTGCCAGTGGTCGTTTGGCTTCAGCATCCAGTCGTCGCGCGAGCCGATGCCTTCGACCGCCAGGTCATCCGGGCCCCACACGCTGAAGAACCAGTCGTCGCCGTACTCGGCGTCGACCTTGCGCATCGCGCGGCGGAAGTCGATCGCCTCGGCGATCGATTCCTCGACGAGCGCGGTGCCGCCCGGCGGCTCCATCATCGCGGCGGCGACGTCGCACGACGCGATGATCGCGTACTGCGGGCTCGTCGACGTGTGCATCAGGTACGCCTCGTTGAAGCGGTGCTTGTCGAACGTGCGGTTCTCCGAATCCTGCACGACGATCTGCGACGCCTGCGAGATGCCCGCGAGCAGCTTGTGCGTCGAGTGCGTCGCGAACACCAGCGCGCCCGTGCGCGGACGGCCGTCGCCGATTGCGTGCATGTCGCGGTAGAAGTCGTGGAACGCCGCGTGCGGCAGCCACGCTTCGTCGAAGTGCAGCGTGTCGAGCAGGTCGCCGAGCAGGTCCTTGATCATCTCGACGTTGTAGATGACGCCGTCGTACGTGCTCTGCGTGATCGTCAGGATGCGCGGCTTCATGTCCGGGTTCTGGCGCAGCGCCTCGCGCGCGAACGGGTTCGCCTCGATCTTCCGGCGGATGTTCTCCGGCTTGAATTCGTCGCGCGGGATCGGCCCGATGATGCCGAAGTGGTTGCGCGTCGGCGTGAGGAACACCGGAATCGCGCCCGTCATCGTGATCGCGTGCAGGATCGACTTGTGGCAGTTGCGGTCGACCAGCACGATGTCGCCGGGTGCGACCGTCGCATGCCAGACGATCTTGTTCGACGTCGACGTGCCGTTGGTCACGAAGAACAGGTGATCGGCGCTGAAGATGCGCGCCGCATTGCGTTCAGACGCCGCCACCGGGCCCGTATGGTCGAGCAGCTGGCCGAGTTCGTCCACCGCGTTGCAGACGTCCGCGCGCAGCATGTTCTCGCCGAAGAACTGGTGGAACATCTGGCCGAGCGGGTTCTTCAGGAACGCGACGCCGCCCGAGTGGCCCGGGCAGTGCCACGAGTACGAGCCTTCGTCCGCGTACTTCACCAGTTCCTTGAAGAACGGCGGCGACAGCGAGTCGAGATAGACCTTCGCCTCTCGGATGATGTGGCGCGCGACGAACTCCGGCGTGTCCTCGAACATGTGGATGAAGCCGTGCAGTTCGCGCAGGATGTCGTTCGGCAGGTGGCGCGACGTGCGCGTCTCGCCGTACAGGAAGATCGGGATGTCCGCGTTGCGGCGGCGCACTTCGGTCACGAACGCGCGCAGTTCGATGATCGCGGTGGCCAGTTCCGGCAGCTCGCCGTCCGGGCCCGTCTCGCCGAGCATGAGTTCGTCGTCGTCGATCGACAGGATGAAGCACGACGCGCGGCTCGATTGCTGCGCGAACGACGTCAGATCGCCGTAGCTCGTGAGGCCGAGGACTTCGACGCCCTCCTTCTCGATCGCTTCGGCCAGCGCCCGGATGCCGGAGCCCGAGATGTTCTCGGAGCGGAAATCTTCGTCGATGATGACGACAGGAAAACGAAACTTCATGGGCGATTCTCCAAAAAGAACGACCGCGGCGCTTCACGCGCGGCGGTCACCCGGTAACCGGTCGGTGTTCGGCTGATATACAACCAGATCAGGTTTTCGGCAGCGTGACACCGCGTTGGCCCTGATACTTCCCGCCGCGATCCGCGTACGACACGTCGCACACCTCGTCGCTCTCGAAGAACAGGACCTGGGCGACGCCCTCGTTCGCGTAGATCTTCGCGGGCAGCGGCGTCGTGTTCGAGAATTCCAGCGTGACGTAGCCTTCCCACTCGGGTTCGAACGGCGTCACGTTGACGATGATCCCGCAGCGCGCGTAGGTCGACTTGCCGAGGCAGACCGTCAGCACGGTGCGCGGAATCCGGAAATATTCGACGGTGCGGGCCAGCGCGAACGAGTTCGGCGGGATGATGCACACGTCGCCCTTGAAATCGACAAACGAACCTTCGTCGAAGTTCTTCGGATCGACGATCGTCGAGTTGATGTTCGTGAAGATCTTGAATTCGTCGGCGCAGCGGATGTCGTAGCCGTAGCTCGAGGTGCCGTAGCTGACGATCCTGCGGCCGTCCTCGGACGCGCGAACCTGACCGGGCTCGAACGGCTCGATCATCTTGTGCTCTTCGGCCATGCGCCGGATCCACTTGTCGGACTTGATGCTCATATCTGGGCGCCAGGAGACGCTGCGTGACTGTCAGTGAGTGCCGCCCGCACACGGCGACGGCCTGGAAAGGCGCACATTTTACGCGATCATCGGCACACGCATGCGGTGCCGCTCAACGAATCACGCCACATGCGAGCGCGGGCCCCGCGCCGTGCTGCGGGAACGCGGGATCGCTCGGGTCGCGATGCACGAGCGCCGAGCGGTTCAGCGCCGAACGCACGCCGTCGAGGGCCAGATCGGGCGCGACGATGAAACCCGTCGCGACGCCGTTCGCGTCCGCGTGGATGTTGCCGAGATCGCCCGCGACGCGAGCGCCCGCGCGCAGCCGGTCGGCCGCCGGCGCGAACACCTGGCCGGCGCTCGAGCCGTCGCCCGCGTTGCAATCGCCGCGCTCGTGCACCTGCAGCGCGTGGTCGCTGTTCGGCGGCAGGCCCACCAGGTTGTAGGTCACCTGCACGCCGTCGGGACGCTCGACGAGCGTCACCGTGCCGTGCGTCTGCGAGCCGACCGTCGGCTGCAGTTGCGCGTCGCCGCGCTTCTCGTGCGTCGACGAAAATGAAGTACAGCCGGCCAGCAAGGCCAGCGCGGCGGCGGCCAGCAGCGCGTGGTGGCACGCGCCGCCGGCGCGCGCGCCGTAATGTCGTTGATTCATGCGATCCTCATGCCGGCAGGCGGTCGTGTGACCCGGCGCCTGCCGGGCGGGTAAAGGGACCCTGGAAAAGTCGCCATGATACCGCGCCTCGCGGCGCCGTAAACAGCGTCCGGCCCCGTCCCGCAAGGGTTTTACGTATTTTGAACAACGATGCTCGGGAACTTCGACGTCATGTCGCGTGCGCGCTCCGCGATTGCGAGCGCGACGCCGCGCGCAATCTCGCGATAGCGCTGCGCGAGCTTGCCGTCCGGATCGGCCGCGACCGTCGGCGCGCCGCTGTCGGCCTGCTCGCGGATTGCGATGTCAAGCGGCAGGCTGCCGAGCACGCTCACGCCGTAGTCCTTCGACATCCGCTCTGCGCCGCCCGCGCCGAAGATGTGCTCCTCGTGGCCGCAGTTCGAGCAGACGTGGATGCTCATGTTTTCGACGATGCCGAGAATCGGAATGCCGACTTTCTCGAACATCTTCAGGCCCTTCTTCGCGTCGAGCAGCGCGATGTCCTGCGGCGTCGTAACGATCACCGCGCCCGTCACCGGCACGCGCTGCGCGAGCGTGAGCTGGATGTCGCCAGTGCCCGGCGGCATGTCGACGATCAGGTAGTCGAGGTCGCGCCAGTTGGTCTGGCGCAGCAGCTGTTCGAGCGCCGACGTCGCCATCGGGCCGCGCCACACCATCGGGTTGTCCTCGTCGATCAGGAAGCCGATCGAGTTCGCCTGCAGCCCGTGGCCGACGAGCGGGTTCATCGACTGGTTGTCCGGCGACTCGGGCCGCTGGCCGTGGATGCCGAGCATCGTCGGCAGCGACGGGCCGTAGATGTCGGCGTCGAGGATGCCGACCGACGCGCCTTCCGCAGCGAGCGCGAGCGCGAGGTTGACGGCCGTCGTGCTCTTGCCGACGCCGCCCTTGCCCGACGCGACCGCGACGATGTTCTTCACGTTCGGCAGCAGCTTCACGCCACGCTGCACGGTGTGCGCGACGATATCCTGCGAGATGTTCACACGCGCGTCGCGCACGCCCGGCACGCTCTTCAGCGCGGCGGCGATACGTGCGCGCACGTCGTCGTACTGGCTCTTTGCCGGATAGCCGAGCACGACGTCGACGCTCACCGCGTCGCCGTCGATTGCCACGTTGCGCACCCCTTTGCCGGCCGCATACGGACGGCCCGTGTTGGGATCAGCGACTGCCGCGAGCGCGGCGTCGACGAGGGCCCGGTCAATGCTCATCGAAACTCCGTGAAAACGTTTTTTTCGCGCTCAAACGTCAAGAAATATCAAATAACGCGGCGAAAATCGGGAAAAGTGAAAGAATCTGTTGCATGCCATTGCGCGAACGCGCGAGCCGGCGCACTCTTCGCGTGCGGCACGCTATGGGGCCAAATCGGCCACGTACCGCCTATATTGTAGAGGCTGACGCGTCGCGCTGCCCGAACAGCCACGCTGCCGGGCAGGGCATGCGGTCGCCTTCAGCGGCCGCCGCGAGAGCAGGCCCCCCTTCCTTTTTCCGGACGGGCCTGCCTGGTGAGCCGTAACTGTTGTCGTTGTCGACTCGTTCAACCAAGAGAGGAATCCAAGATGAACATGAAAATCGCGACCCGCCTGTCCGTCTTCGCGCTGGCCGGTGCCCTGCTGGCCGGCTGCGCGACGCAGCAAGGCGCCAACACGGCCGTCGGCACCGGCACGGGTGCCGCGCTCGGCGCCGGTATCGGTGCGCTGGCAGGCGGCGGCAAGGGCGCAGCGATCGGCGCGGGTGTCGGCGCGCTCGTCGGCGGCGTGACGGGCTACAACTGGCAGGCGATCAAGAACAAGCTCGCGCCGTCGGCGGCCCAGACGGGCACGCAAGTTACGGAACAGCCGGACGGCTCGCTGAAGCTGAACGTGCCGAGCTCGGTGACGTTCGCGACGAACCAGTACGCGATCACGCCGGCGTTCACGCCGCTGCTGAACGACCTGGCGACGACGCTGAACCAGAACCCGCGCGTCACCGCGTCGGTCGTCGGCTACACCGACAGCACGGGCTCGGCTTCGCTGAACCAGACGCTGTCGCAGAACCGTGCGCAGAGCGTCGTCAACGCGCTCACGCAGCGCGGCGTCGCAGGTGCGCGCCTGTCGGCACAGGGCATGGGCCCGTCGAACCCGGTCGCCGACAACACGACCGAAGCCGGTCGCGCACAAAACCGCCGCGTCGAAATCTACCTGCGCGCTGCCCAGCAGTAAGCGCGCGCAAGCGGGGAATGCGCGGGCGCGCCGCCCGCACCGCCCGCCGGACAAGGCTTCCGGCGGGACACGTAACAAATCGAAAAAAAATTTCGAACTTCTGTCGCGGCCCGTGGTCTTTATTTACGGTACGCGGCTGGTGTTGCCGGCGCGTCACCATTCTCCTCTTGTCGTTGTTGCTCCGGGGCCGTATCCGCCCCGGTTTTTTTTGCCTGCACGATCCGTGCTGCATCGCAGCAACCGCCGCCCGGGCACGCGTGTTGCCCCATCGTTGTCCTCCTCCACGCAGCCTCCGCCCCGCCTCCACCCGTCCCCACGCCACCTGCAGCGGCCGCCCGCCTGCCCGGCCCGCGCCCCTGCTAGAATCGCAGTTTCCCGAAGCTTCCCCGCTGTTCCTCTACAGACCCTATGTCCGAATCCGACCTCACTTCCGTGCAGGCCGGCGCGCCGCAAGGCCGCCGCCAGATCCTCGTCACGTCCGCGCTGCCGTACGCCAACGGCCAGATCCACATCGGCCACCTGGTCGAGTACATCCAGACCGACGTCTGGGTGCGGACGTTGCGAATGCACGGCCATGAGGTCTATTACATCGGCGCCGACGACACGCACGGCACGCCGGTGATGCTGCGCGCCGAGAAGGAGGGCCTGACGCCGAAGCAGCTGATCGACCGCGTCTGGGGCGAGCACAAGCGCGACTTCGACAGCTTCGGCGTGTCGTTCGACAACTTCTACTCGACCGACTCGGACGAGAACCGCGTGCTGAGCGAGAAGATCTATCTCGCGCTGAAGGAAAACGGCCTGATCGCCGAACGCGAAATCGAGCAGGCGTACGACCCCGTCAAGGAAATGTTCCTGCCGGACCGCTTCATCAAGGGCGAGTGCCCGAAGTGCCACGCGAAGGACCAGTACGGGGACAGCTGCGAAGTGTGCGGCTCGACCTACCTGCCGACCGAGCTGCTGAACCCGTATTCGGTGGTGTCGGGCGCGACGCCGGTGCGCAAGACGTCGAAGCACTACTTCTTCCGCCTGTCCGACCCGCGCTGCGAAACGTTCCTGCGCGACTGGGTGAGCGGCCTCGCGCAGCCGGAAGCGACCAACAAGATGCGCGAATGGCTCGGCGATGCCGGCGAAGCGAAGCTCGCCGACTGGGACATCTCGCGCGACGCGCCCTATTTCGGCTTCGAGATCCCGGGCGCGCCCGGCAAGTATTTCTACGTGTGGCTCGACGCGCCGGTCGGCTACTACGCGAGCTTCAAGAACCTGTGCGACCAGCGCGGCATCGATTTCGACGCGTGGATCCGCAAGGGCTCGACCGCCGAGCAGTACCACTTCATCGGCAAGGACATCCTGTACTTCCACACGCTGTTCTGGCCCGCGATGCTCGAATTCTCGGGTCACCGCACGCCGACCAACGTGTTCGCGCACGGCTTCCTGACAGTCGACGGCGCGAAGATGTCGAAGTCGCGCGGCACCTTCATCACCGCGCAGAGCTATATCGACACGGGCCTGAACCCCGAGTGGCTGCGCTACTACTTCGCCGCGAAGCTGAACGCGACGATGGAAGACCTCGACCTGAACCTCGACGACTTCCAGGCGCGCGTGAACAGCGATCTCGTCGGCAAGTACGTGAACATCGCGAGCCGCGCGGCAGGCTTCCTGATCAAGCGCTTCGACGGCCGCGTGCAGGACAGCGCGATGAACCATCCGCTCGTCGCGAAGCTGCGCGATGCGATTCCCGGGATCGCCGCGCACTACGAGGCGCGTGAATACGGCCGCGCGCTGCGCCACACGATGGAGCTCGCCGACGAAGTGAACGCGTACGTCGACGGCGCGAAGCCGTGGGAGCTCGCAAAGGATCCGGCCAATGCGGTCGCGCTGCACGAAACCTGCAGCGTGAGCCTCGAGGCGTTCCGCCTGCTGTCGCTCGCGCTGAAGCCGGTGATGCCGCGCGTCGCGGAAGCGGTCGAGAAGTTCTTCGGCATCGCGCCGCTCGCGTGGGCCGACGCCGCGAAGCCGCTGTCGTCCGAACAGCCGATCAACGCGTACCAGCATCTGATGACCCGCGTCGACGTGAAGCAGATCGACGCGCTGCTCGCCGCGAACCGCGATTCGCTGCAGGCCGAGCAGTCGGGTGCGGCGGCAGCCGGCGCGAATGCCGCAAATGCCACGAAGGCGAACGCGAAGGCAAACATCAACGCGAACGCGAAACCCGCGGCGAACGGCGCGGATGACGCTGACACGCCCATCTCGATCGACGATTTCGCGAAGATCGACCTGCGGATCGCGAAGATCGTCGCGTGCCAGGCCGTCGAAGGGTCGGACAAGCTGCTGCAGCTCACGCTCGACGTCGGCGAGGAGAAGACCCGCAACGTGTTCTCGGGGATCAAGTCCGCGTACCAGCCGGAGCAGCTCGTCGGCAAGCTGACGGTGATGGTCGCGAACCTCGCGCCGCGCAAGATGAAGTTCGGCCTGTCCGAAGGGATGGTGCTCGCGGCGTCGGCCACCGACGAGAAGGCCGAGCCGGGCCTCTACATCCTCGAGCCGCACAGCGGCGCGAAGCCCGGCATGCGCGTGAAGTAAGCGGCGCGCGGGCGCATCGCCGCCCGCCGCTTTCGCCTGTCGTCACATCAGAAAAAACCCCGCGCGATCCAGTCGCCGCGGGGTTTTTTATTGCCGCTGCACGCGCGCCGCCGTCACCGCCGGCCGAACCACCGGTCAAAGCGCCGCGTGTAGTTCAGGTCGACGCCCTGGAACGTACCGCCATACCCGGACACCGACCAGAAGCGCGTCAGGTTGATCGTCGCCTTGAACGCGTTGCTCGCGGATTGCAGCCCCTGCTCGTAGCCGAGCACGAAGCGTTCGTTGATCGCCTTCGAGATCTGCACGACCTGCGGGTCGGTCAAGCCGACGTCGCTGCGGCCGATCGAGAACTCGTCGAGGCCGATGGACTGCGCGACGCGCTTGCCGGTCGCGCTGCCAAGCAGCGCGAGCGCGGTCGTCATCGTGTTCTGCTGGCCGAGGTTGTTGCCCTGGTCGGTGCCATGGCCGAACAGCAGCCACGACAGCTTCTCGTTGTCGGACACGTTCGGCTCCGACACGAGCTTGACCGTCGGCGCCTGCACCGTGCCTGTCACCTGCACGCCGGCCTCGACCTCCTGGTTGCGCCGCATCGCGAGGATGTTGATCCCCGGGTTCGACACCGGGCCGTTGAACGTGAAGAAGCCGTTCTCGATCGCGAGCTTGCGGCCGAACGACGTATACGTCGAGCCTTCCGTCACGCGCACGTTGCCGACCGCGCGCAGCGGCACGCCGGGCGCGCTCATCACGGTGATCGTGCCGCGCAGCCCGAGGTCCGCGCCGTGGCCCTTGAAGCGGAAGTCGTTGCCGAGGCCGATGTCGATGTTCGCACGCGGCGCGAGCGACGGCGCCGGCTTGTCCTCGGCCGGCTGCGGCTTCGCGATCGCGGTGCCCGTCTGCGTCTCGCCGCGCACCGTGCCGTCCGGCCGCACGATCACGACGTCGTCGGACAGGTGCGGCGCCCCCTCTTCCGGCAGGTCGAACAGCGCGCGATCGACGACGAACTTGCCGTCGATCACGAGCCCGCCGCGCGGCCCTTCGTTCGCGACCGTCGCCTTGCCCGACAGCGACAGCTTGCGGTCCGGCGCCGCGAACAGCTCGAGCTTGTCGGCGACGATGCTCGCGGTCAGGTCCGGCGCTTCGTTGTCGAGCCGCACGCGGCCGATCGCGCGCAGCGTGCCGTCGCCGCCGTGGAACTCGACCTGCTGGAATTCGACGAGGTTCTCCGACAGCTTGATGCGCACGATGCCGTCCTTCAGTTGCACGCCCTGGTCGACGAGCGTCGCGGACAGCTCGTCGCCCGTCAGCATCCCGGACAGGTTCGGCTTCGCGGGCGTGCCTGCCACCGTCAGCTTCAGCGCCGCGCGCCCGCCGAGCAGGTAGCTCGGCCCGAACAGGTTGCCGGTGGTCTTCAGCGACGGGATGTCCGCGTCGATCCGGCCCGACAGCGCGCCGTCGTCCGCGACCGCGAGCACGCCGTCGCGCGGCGCGAACGGCACCGCGACGTTCGCGTCGAGCGTGCCGACCCGGTTCGCCTTGCCCTGCGCGGTCACGTTCAGCCGGTTGCCCGCGCCGAATGCGGCGCGGGCCTGCAGGTCGGTCAGCCCGAGCGATGCGATGCCGCGGCCGGTCTCGACCGTCACGTCGCCACTGCGCCGCTTGACCTGGACATGGCCGGTCGCGGTCGCGCCGACCGAAAAATCCCAGTCGGCGTCGAGCACGACGTCGGTGCGCACCGGCGGGCGGGCACCCGTCAGCGCCTGGCGGACCTCGAGGAAGCGCGCGACCGACGCGCCGCTCACCGTGCCCGCCGAGCGCAGCTGGCCGTGGTCGAACGCGAACGACTTCAGGTCGATCGCCGCGCCTTCGAGCGTCAAGCGCGCCGCGCCGAGCGTCACGCGCCCGGCGCCCGCCGACACCGTGAGCGGCGACTCGAG
>NZ_JAAGPL010000255.1:0-10759 GCF_017104785.1 Burkholderia sp. Ac-20353
GTCGATGCCGGGTCTGCTCGGCATCCGGCAACCTGCGTGTCGCTGGCCGGCAACCCGGTCGTTTCGCAGGCGAGCGCTGCGATGCCGGCGCGGCCGCGGCGCGTGGTCGCGCTCGAATTCATGTTCGCGGAAAGCCTCGCGGCGCTCGACATCACGCCGGTCGGGATGGTCGACACCGCGTTCTATCCGGGCTGGCTCGGCTACGACAACGCGCGCTTCGCGCACGTGATGGACGTCGGTTCACGGCAGGAGCCGGGGCTCGAGGCGATTGCCGCGGTGAAGCCCGACCTGATCATCGGCGTGGGCTTCCGGCATGCGCCGATTTTCGACGCGCTCGACCGGATCGCGCCGACGATCCTGTTCCAGTTCAGCCCGAACGTGAACGAACGCGGCGTGCCCGTCACGCAGCTCGACTGGACCCGGCAGATCTTCCGCACGATCGGCGCCGTTACGGCGAGCGGTGCGCGCGCGCAGGCGGTCGACGCGCAGCTGGACGCCGGCCTCGCGCGCAACGCGCAGCGGCTCGCGGCAGCGGGCCGGCGCGGCGAACGCGTCGCGCTGCTGCAGGATCTCGGGCTGCCCGACCGCTACTGGGCGTATACGGGCAACAGCACGGCGGCCGGGCTCGCGCGTGCACTCGGTCTCGAGCTGTGGCCGAACCAGCCGACCCGCGAGGGCACGCGCTACGTGAGCTCGGCAGACCTGCTCGCGCAGCGCGACCTGGCGGTGCTGTTCGTGACCGCGAGCGGCATCGACATGCCGCTCGCCGCAAAACTCGATTCGCCGGTCTGGCAATACGTGCCTGCGCGGCGTGCCCGCCGGATCGCGCTCGTCGAGCGCAACATCTGGGGCTTTGGCGGCCCGATGTCGGCGCTGAAACTCGCCGACGTGATGACCGATACGCTGCTCGGGCTGCCGCCGAAATGACGACTACGCGCTTACTTCGCGCACTGCATCGACCCGCTGCCGCGCCGGCCGTGTATCGCTGACGATCTGCCCGTTGTCGAGCTTCAGCACGCGGTCGGCCTGATCGAAATAGCGGTCGTCGTGCGTGATCACGACCACCGCCTTGCCGCGCGCGCGCAACTCGGGCAGCAGCTGTTCGTAGAACACGGCCTTGAATGCCGGGTCCTGGTCGGCCGCCCATTCGTCGAACAGGTAGCACGGCCGGTCTTCCAGATACGCGACGACGAGCGCGAGCCGCTTGCGCTGTCCGGTCGACAGCGCGCGGGTCGAGAAGGCGCCGTCGACGACCTGCACCTTGTGATCGAGCGCGAGCTTCGCAACGAGCGCGTTCGCGCGCGCATCGGCTTGCGCGCGCTCGGGATCGTCAGGATCTACGATCCCGAGCAGCGCATCGAACAGGTGGAAATCGTTGAACACCGCGCTGAAGCGCTGCCGGTACGCGGCGCGCTCGCGCCAGCCGATCGGCCGGCCGTCGACGTCGATCGTGCCTTCCTCGGGCTCGTACAGCCCCGTCAGCACCTTCGCGAGCGTGGTCTTGCCGCTGCCGTTGCCGCCGACGATGAATACGAGCTCGCCGGGCGCGAGCGTCAGGTCGATCGGCCCGATGCGGAACATCCGCTCGTCGCGCTCGTGGAAATACGCGTGCGTGACGCCGCGCAGCGCGATCGTGCCGATGGGCGCGATGTTGGGTGCGATGCTGGATGCGACATTGGGCACGACGTTGGGTGCGATTTCAGGTGCGACGTCGGGCGGGCTGCTTGCGGGCGACGCCGTGCGCAGCGCGCCGAACTCGGCCATTACGTCCTCGATGCGCGCGAGCGATACGCGCGCGGCGTTGACGGTCGGCAGGTTGTTAAGCAGGCCGTCGAGCGGCACCAGCATGAACAGGAACACGACGACGTAGCCGGCCGCCGCGCCCGGATCAGCATGCACGCCGAGCTGCGGCCAGAACGCAGCCGCACCGAGGAACGCATAGAACAGGAAGATGATCCAGCCGACGCCGACCGCATACGCGCTGAATGCGCGGCGGCGGTGGTCGCGTACTTCGCCGATCGCCGCGCCGAGCTGGCCGTCGACGAACTGGCGTGCACGCGCGTCGTGCAGCTTCAGCTCCTTCGCGCCGGAGAACAGCGCGCCGAGATAGCCGAACAGCCGGTCCTGCGCGCGGCCGGCCGCTTCGAGCGACGCGATCGCGCGGCGGTCGCCCGTGTGATAGCCGAGCGAGCCCGCGACGATCGCCGTGAGCGCGAGCACGCACACGGGCCATGACAACCACGCGAGATAGCCGAGGCAGCCGAACACGATCGAGCCGTGCATCACGAGGTTCGGCAGTGCGAAGAACAGCATCGACACGTTGGTCGCGTCGTCGGTCAGCACCGACTGCACGGGTGCCGCGCCGATGCGCTCGATGTCGCGCAGCTCGGCCGCGCCGACACGGCGCGCGAGATGCGCGCGCAGCCGCGCCATCGTGTCCTGCGACAGCCGCGCGAACAGCACGCCCGACACGATCCGCGTGACGAGCGCGGTCACTGCGCACAGCGCGAAGCGCCACGCGAGTGCCGCATCGGCCGAGGCCGTTGGCGCGAGCGCGCGGTTTAGCGTCGCGACGAGCAGCACGCTCGCGACGCCGTTCAGCACGCACGCGACGAGTGCGAGTGCGAGCGCGGCGCGGCTTTCGCGCAGCAACGCAAGGATCAGGCGGGCGGCCGGGCGCGCGGGCGGGGCGGCATCGGCAGCAGGTGGACTGGACTGCGGGAGAGAAGGCTCGTGGGCGGCTGTCATCGGCAACGTCGGTCAGGAAAACATGCGGGGGTGAAAGCGGGAACGAAAGCGGGGATTGCGGCCGGTGGCGCGACGGACCCGCGGCTTTTCTGACGAATAGACGAATGGGCGCCGCAAATATTTAACGCCCGTGATTCAGCGCCGGTGAAATGGCGCACGCGACGCGGCCCGGGTGGCCATCGCAAGCGGATTGCACGCGAAAAGGTAAAAAAACGGCGGCGTCGTTCGTCACCCCTGTGAAAACGACAGAAAAGCGGGGTGAGCGCGGGCCGGATGGCCTTCGCGCTTTGACAGAGGCGCGGTCGGGAGACCGCATGACAAGTGGAGCAGAGCAAGATGGAGTGGGCAACAGGCACGCGTTTGCGTGCGATCGCGGCCGCGGCGAGCGTGGCGTTCGGTGCGGCGTCGGGGCAGGCCATCGCGCAGACGGCGCCGGCTGCGAACGCAGGCACCGCAGCGTCGGCAGACAGTGCGAGGGGGGCCACGCAAGGCGGAACACAAGGCGGCACGCAAGGCAGTGCGATGAGCGGCACGCTGCCGGCGATCAACGTCAACGCGGCGGCGGTGGGCAACGGCACGGTCGGTCTCGTCGCACGGCGCAGCGCGACCGGCACGAAAACCGATACGCCGATCAACGAGATTCCGCAGACGATCAACGTCGTGACCGCGCAGCAGATCGAGATGACCGGTGCGACCGACGTGAACCAGGCGCTGCGCTACGTGCCGGGCTTCTCGTCGTTCGGCTCGGACAACCGCTCCGACTGGTATGCGGCACTGCGCGGCTTCACGCCGACCGCATATGTCGACGGGCTGCAGGTGCCGAATACGATCAACCTCGCGAGCTGGCGCGTCGATCCGTACATGATCGACAGCATCACCGTGCTGCGCGGGCCGACATCGGTGCTGTACGGCGCGGGCGACCCGGGCGCGATCGTCGACGTGCAGACCAAGCAGGCCGACGGCGAGCGCGTGCGTGAAGCGGGTGTCGAGGTCGGCAACTATGCGCGCAAGCAGTTCATGTTCGACATCGGCGACAAGCTCGATGCGGACGGCAAGTATGCGTACCGCTTCGTCGGCGTCGCGCGCGACGGCAACGCGCTGACGGGCCCGAACGCGGACCAGCGCGTCGCGCTCGCACCGTCGTTCCGCTGGCGGCCGAACGCGGACACGTCGCTGACGGTGTCGGCGACCTACCTGCAGGACTGGGGCGACATCTCGTCGAACTTCCTGCCCGCGCAGGGCACGGTGCTGCCGAACCCGCACGGGCAGCTCGACCATGACGTCTATTCGGGCGATCCGGATTTCAACTACTACCGCAAGAAGCAGTGGTCGCTCGGCTACCGGTTCGAGCACAATCTGAATTCGATGTGGACGGTACGCCAGAACGTCCGCTGGATGCACCTGTCGCTCGACAACGGCTCGGTGTTCGGCAACGGCTTCGCCGACGGCAGCACGACCGACATCTCGCGCTGGGCGGGCGTGTTCCAGATGAACTACAGCCGCTTCGACATCGACAACAACGCGCAGGCACGCTTCGGCACCGGTCCGCTCGAACATACGCTGCTGCTCGGCTTCCAGTACACGCGGCAAACGTCGACCGACAGCGAGTGGCTCGCGGCGGCGCCCGTGCTGAACCTCTACAACCCCGTCTACACACCGGTGACGACAGCGGTGTTCTCGAATCCGGCCACCACGTTCCGCACGAACACGTACACGGCGATGAACACGTTCGGCGTGTACGCGCAGGACCAGGTCAGGTGGAACCGCTGGACGCTGACGCTCGGCGGCCGCGAGGACTGGGTGAACATGCGCCAGGACGACCGCGAGGCCGGCACGCAGTCGAAGGCGGACGTCAGCGCGTTCACCGGGCGCGTCGGGCTCACGTACCAGGGCGACTACGGGCTGTCGCCGTACATCAGCTACGCGACGTCGTTCAATCCGCTGATCGGTGTGAAGATGTTCGGCGGTGGCCTGGCGCAGCCGACGCGCGGCAAGCAGATCGAGCTCGGGCTGCGCTGGCAGCCGCCCGGCAAGAACCTGATGCTCAACGCGGCGATCTACCAGATCAACCAGACCAACGTGCTCACGCCGACGCCGACGAACCTCGACGATACGAACACGACGTCGGTGCAGACGGGCGAGGTGCGCTCGCGCGGGATCGAGCTGAGCGCGACCGGCAAGGTCACGCCGAACCTGTCGGTGATCGCGTCGTACGTGTATCAGGACGTGAAGAACGTACAGGCCAACGACGCGTCGCTGAACAACTGGCCGGTCGACATCCCGCGCCCGCGCCAGATGGCGTCGCTGTGGGCCGACTGGACGTGGCACACGGGGCCGCTCGCGGGCTTCGGGCTCGGCGGCGGCGTGCGCTACCAGAGCGCGTCGGCCGGCGCGCCGGACAACTCGCTGACGGTGGCGAGCTACACGCTGTTCGACGCGGCGATCCATTACGACGTGCGCAACTGGCGTTTCGCGGTGAACGCGACGAACCTGTTCAACCGCCACTACATCAGCGGCTGCCAGTCGTCGTCCGTCTGCCTGTTCGGCAACGAGCGCACCGTGCTCGCGACCGCGAAATACAACTGGTGACGGCGCGGCGGCGTACGCTCGTTGGCCATCCGGTCAATGGACTGAACGTGCGCGGGCATGAAAAATGGTGCACATCACCTGAACCACCGTGGATGGCACCCCAATGGAAAAAACCTTGTACGCGACAGACTGGCGCACGGCGCCCGAGAAACATAAATCTGCATTGACATATGCCGACATATGTTTAGAATGGGCGCATCGTTTTTCCCGGGGGTGGATCATGCGCACCGTTTCCATTTTCAAGAATGCCCGCAACCAGGCGATCCGCATCCCGAAGGACATGGAGTTCGAAGGGGTGACGGAACTCGAGATTCGTCGCGAGGGCGATACGTTGCTGCTTCGTCCCGTGCGGCCGAGCTGGATGTCGTTCGCGAGCGAGCCGCTCGCGGATGCCGATTTCCTCGCCGAGCGCACGGAAGTGGTCGAATCCGGCCGCTTCGACCTGTCCGGCGCCGATGATGCGCCCACGGAGCCGGGCCGGTGACGAAGCTCTACATGCTCGACACGAACATCTGTTCGTTCATCATGCGCGAGCGGCCGGCGGCCGTTCTGTCCCGGCTGCAGTCGTGCGTCAACGCGCAGCATAGGATCGTCGTGTCGGCCGTCACGTATGCGGAAATGCGTTTCGGTGCGGTCGGCAGGAAGGCGTCGCCGAAGCATGCGGACCTCGTGACCGCATTCATTGCGCGGCTCGATGGCGTGCTGCCGTGGGACACGGCGGCGATCGAGGCGACGACCGCCATTCGCGCCGATCTCGCTGCGCGTGGTACGCCGATCGGCGCCAACGATGCGGCAATCGCCGGGCACGCTATCGCCGCCGACGCGGTGCTGGTGACAAACAATACGCGTGAATTCAGCCGCGTCGACGGGCTGGCGCTCGAAGACTGGGCGGTCTGAGTGCGGTGGCGCCGGCCACGACGAAGCCGGTGCCGACGTGCGCGCAGGCCTCCATGATGTACCCGAGCATCGCGACGGTCGACGGCTCGAGCGGCCGGCTTGCGGCGATCTCAAGCGCCGGGCTGGGCGAGGTATCGGTCATGGATCGTTTCGGCGGTGGACAGGTTGCGGCTGTCGCCGGTCGCGACCAGATCCGCATAAATCAGCAGCGGCGGCACGAGCGGAACGTCCTGCTCGCGCCACTCGAGCGTCGGCGACGGCAGCCAGAACGCTTCGAGGAGTTCGACATCGCCGTTTGCGTCCGGACGCAGGCGCGCCTGGAGCAGGAGGCGGTTCGGAATGGCGCCGTGCGTATAGATCGTGACCGCGGCAGGCTTCAGGTCGTGCGTCAGCAGGTCGGCCGCCGGTTCGCCACCGAGCCGCGCGTCGAATGCCGCGAAGTCGAACCCGCGCCACCAGTCGGGCGTGACGGCGGAGAACCGCCGGCTCGGCAATTTCGCGCGCAGGCGGCTCGGATAGAGTGCGACCCACTCCTGCACGAACCGCTTCCAGTCGGCGATCACACGTTCCCCGTTGCGGCGCTGCCCGACGAGGCCGCGTGCGACGAGATCGTCCATCGCGAGGTTGACCGTGCCGAGCGCGACGCCCGCTGCTTCCGCGATCGCGCGGTAAGGCTGCGCGACGAGGCCCGGTCGCGTCGCGAGCGCGAACATCACGCGCAGCCCTTTGGGCGTCGTCGCGCGAGCGCTCGGCAGCCGCGGCTGGCTCGATGCGTGCGCAGGTTTCGGCCGGCCCGTGATCATCACGACCACGTCCGGCTGGTTCAGGTACGCATTGCCGGCCGCGTCGAGAAACGGAATGTCGTGCTCGATCAGGCGGGCGGCGAGATCGGCCGGCACGTGCGGGGCGACCAGCATGAGCGGGCGCACGGCGGCGTCGCGCTGCAGCCTCGCGACGATGGCCGGGATCGACTCGGCGCGCACGGACACGGTCGCGGGCATGTCGACCCGGTGCCCAGCCAGGCCGAAGCGCACGAGGCCGTCGATCTGCCCCTTGAGCGCGGCGGTGACGCGCACCGATGAAAGGCAACTCCCGGTTGCCGCAATCACGACTATTCGTCTATCCGGTTGCCTGTCGAGCGGCTATGCTTGCCCGCACATTCCTCGCAAACCATGGACTGGAGTTGGTGCCCAAGCACGCGCTCCTGCCGACACAGGAGACGACACCGTGACGCACAGCGTGATCCCCGCAGGCCTCGCCGACGAAATGATCGAGATGCGACACCGCATCCACGCGCACCCCGAACTCGGCTTCGAGGAATTCGTGACGAGTGACCTCGTCGCCGAAAGCCTGCAGGCATGGGGCTACACGGTGCATCGCGGGCTCGGCGGCACGGGCGTCGTCGCGCAACTGAAGGTCGGCGACGGCGCAAAGCGTCTCGGCCTGCGCGCCGACATGGACGCGCTGCCGATCCATGAAACCACCGGCCTGCCGTACCAGAGCACGATTCCCGGCAAGATGCACGCGTGCGGCCACGACGGCCATACGGCGATGCTGCTCGCGGCGGCGAAGCATCTCGCGCGCGAGCGGCGCTTCTCGGGCACGCTGAACCTGATTTTCCAGCCGGCCGAGGAAGGGCTAGGCGGCGCGAAGAAGATGCTCGACGACGGCCTGTTCGAGCAGTTCCCGTGCGATGCGATCTTCGCAATGCACAACATGCCGGGCTTCCCGACGGGCAAGTTCGGTTTCCTGCCGGGGCCGTTCATGGCGTCGTCGGATACGGTGATCGTCGACGTGCAGGGACGCGGCGGTCACGGCGCGGTGCCGCATATGGCGATCGATCCGGTCGTCGTGTGCGCGCAGATCGTCGTCGCACTGCAGACGATCGTGTCGCGCAACGTGTCGCCGCTCGACATGGCGATCGTCACGGTCGGCGCGATCCATGCAGGCGATGCGCCGAACGTGATTCCGGACCGCGCGCAGATGCGCCTGTCGGTGCGCGCGCTGAAGCCGGAAGTGCGCGACCTGCTGCAGCGGCGCATCACCGAAGTCATCCACGCGCAGGCCGCCGTATTCGGCGCGACCGCGACGATCGACTACCAGCGCCGCTATCCGGTGCTCGTCAACGATGCGGAGATGACCGCGTTCGCGCAGGATGTCGCGCGCGAGTGGGTCGGCGACGCGAACCTGATCGACCGGATGGTGCCGCTGACCGGCAGCGAGGATTTCGCGTTCCTGCTCGAGCAGCGTCCCGGCTGCTACCTGATCATCGGCAACGGCGACGGGGAGGGCGGCTGCATGGTGCACAACCCCGGCTACGACTTCAACGACGCGGCGCTGCCGACCGGGGCGTCGTACTGGGTGAAGCTGACCGACGCGTATCTGGTGTGACCTCGCGCCGACGCCGCGCATCGCCGCTGCGCGATCGCGGGCCGGGCGTCAGTCAAGCAGGCTCAGATCGTCCCGCCATCGAACAGCACCACGGTCGCCAGCGGATTCGACGGCCAGTACATGTGCATGTAGGTCGCGACGATCGCGCCGGCCCGATACACGGCTTCGCCGCTGCCCGCGCCGCCATCCGGCCGCACCGCAGCCGCGACCGGCGCAAGCGGCGTATCGAGCCGCGAATAATGGAACGTATGCCCGCGCATCGGCCCGGTACGCGTGTCGAGCTGCTGCATGCCCAGCGCCGCGAAACGGCGCTGCATCGTCGCGGTGCCCGGCATCAGGCCGAGCATCGGCGTCGTCGTGCCGTCGAGGTCCGTCACCGCGTCGCACAGATACACCATCCCCCCGCATTCCGCGACGATCGGCTTGCCGGCCGCCGCATGCGCGCGGATCGTCCGCGCACTCGTCGCGTTGGCCGCGAGCGTTGCCGCGTGCAGCTCCGGATAGCCACCCGGCAGGAATAGCGCATCGCAGCCGTCGGGCACCGGCTCGTCGGCGAGCGGCGAGAAGAACCGCAACTGCGCGCCGAGCGCATCGAGCAGCGCGAGATTCGCCGGATAGATGAACGAGAACGCCGCGTCGCGCGCGATCGCAATGCGCTTGCCGGCGAGCGCGCGCGGCAGCGGCTCGGTGGCGTCCGGTTCCTCGAACGCGACAGCAGGCGGCAATTCCGCAAGCGTCGTATTCGCGAGCACGTCGGCGGCGCGGTCGAGCCGTGCGTCGAGATCGTCGATGTCGTGCGGCTGATGCAGCCCGAGATGGCGTTCGGGCAGCGCAATGCCGGCATCGGCCGGCACATGTCCGAGCCAGCGCAGGTCGCCGGGCAGCGCCTGCTGCAGCAATTGCGCGTGACGCGCGGAGCCGACGCGGTTCGCGAGCACGCCGTGAAACGGCAGGTCCGCGCGAAACCGCGCGAGGCCGAACGCGATCGCCGCGAAAGTCTGCGCCATCGATTTCGCGGAGATCACCGCGACGACCGGCACGCCGAACGTAGCCGCGAGATCCGCGCTGCTCGGCGTGCCGTCGAACAGCCCCATTACGCCTTCGATCAGGATCAGGTCCGCGTCGCGCGCCGCGCCGGCGAGCAGTGCGCGGCAACCGGCTTCACCGACCATCCCGAGATCGAGCGCGTGCACGGGCGCACCGCTCGCGCGCTCGAGCAGCATCGGATCGAGAAAATCCGGCCCGGTCTTGAACACGCGCACGCGGCGGCCGAGCCGGCGGTGCAGCCGTGCGAGGCCGGCCGTCACCGAGGTCTTGCCCTGGCCGGACGCGGGCGCGCTGACGAACAGCGCGGGGCAGGCGGGCATCGCTCAGAACTCCACGCCGCGCTGCGCCTTCACGCCTTGCTCCTTGTACGGATGCTTGACGAGACGCATCTCGGTGACGAGATCGGCCGCTTCGATCAGCGCATCGGGCGCATGCCGGCCCGTCACGACGACGTGCAGCGACGCGGGGCGCGCGGCCAGCGTTGCGAGCACTTCGTCGAGCGGCAGGTATTCGTACTTGAGCACGGTGTTCAGTTCGTCGAGGATCACCATCTGGTAGTCGCCGCTTTCGATCATCCGGCGTGCCTCGTCCCAGCCCTTGCGCGCGGTCGCGATGTCGGCGTCGCGGTTTTGCGTGTTCCACGTATAGCCGTCGCCCATCGTCACGAAATCGCAATGCGCGACCGCGCCGAGGAAGTCGCGCTCGGACGTGTGCAGCGCACCCTTGATGAACTGCACGACGCCGAGCCGCATCCCGTGGCCGAGCACGCGCACGGCCATGCCGAACGCGGCCGTGCTCTTGCCCTTGCCGTTGCCGGTGTTGACGATCAGCAGGCCCTTTTCGTGGACCGCGGCGGCCTGCTTCTTCTCGTGGCCCGCACGGCGGCGCTCGGTCATCCGCTGATGCGCTTCGGGATCGGTTTTCATCGGAATTCGTCCTGTCGTAACAAAAGGTTCAATGCGAAGGTTCAACGAAGGTTCAAAACGGGCCGGCGAGCGCGACCGTCACGCCGTCCCGTGCGAGTTTCGGGCCGAGCAGCCGGCCGCGCGGCGCGGCGAGCCGCGCGCATGGCTCCGCGACGCCTGCC
>NZ_JAAGPL010000256.1:0-10264 GCF_017104785.1 Burkholderia sp. Ac-20353
TCGCGACTGCGCTCGCGCTCGGCGTGCCGGTCGCGCGGCTGCGCATGCGGATCTACCTGATCGCGTCGCTGGCCGCCGCCGCCGCGGTGACGACCGCCGGCACGATCGGCTTCGTCGGCCTCGTCGTCCCGCATGCGCTGCGTCTCGCGTTCGGCAACGACCAGCGCATGCTGCTGCCGGCCGCGATGCTCGCGGGCGGTGGCGGCGTGATGGCGGCCGACCTGCTCGCGCGCACCGTGATCGCGCCCGCGCAATTGCCGGTCGGCGTGATGACCGCGCTGATCGGCGTGCCGGTGTTCCTGTGGATGTTGCTGAGGAGGCCGATGCGATGAACACGATGCGTTCCAGCCACTCCGGCGGCACCGCCTGCGCGGCCGTCGACCTGACGCTGCAGGCCGGCTCGCGCACGTTGCTGAGCGGCTTCACGCAGGCTTTCCGGCCCGGCGAGATCTGGTGCGTCGCGGGGCCGAACGGCGCGGGCAAGACGACGCTGCTCGTGACGCTCGCGGGACTGCTCGCGCCGTCGGGCGGCCACGTCGAAGTCGATGGCCGGCCGCTCGCCGCGTGGCCGCACGCGCAGCTTGCGCAGCGGCGCGCGCTGATGCCGCAGCAACTGCACGATGCGTTCAGCGCGACCGTGTTCGATACGGTGCTGCTCAACCGGTTTCCGTATCTCGGCGGCTGGGGCTGGGAGCGCGATGGCGACCGCGCGGCTGCGCGCGCGGCGCTCGCGACGTTCGGTCTGACGTCACTCGCCGAACGCGACGTGCTGTCGCTGTCGGGCGGCGAGCGGCAGCGCGTCGCGCTGGCCGCGACGCTGTGCCAGGATGCGCCGCTGCTGTTGCTCGACGAGCCGCTCGCGCATCTCGACCTGCATCACCAGGTCGATTGCCTGACCGCGCTCGCCGCGTGGCTCGACGCCGGCGCGCGCACCGTGCTGTTCTCGTGCCACGATCTGAATCTCGCGCGCCGTTTCGCGACGCACGCGTTGCTGCTCGACGGGCGCGGACGCGTGTGGGCGGGCCCCGTGCATGATGTGCTGACGCCTGAGCGCGCGAGCGACGCGTTCGGCTATCCGCTCGTGCTGATCCGCCAGGACGGCCGCGACGCACTGCTGCCCGCGTGGCCGGAGCGGCGATGACCCCTTTTCTTTCGACGTGCGGCTGCTGCCGCGCCAACGAGGCGAACTTCCGATGAAACCGACCGACTTCCTGCCCGACATCGCACCGCTCGACATGTCGCAGCGCGCGCGCCTGCAGCACGTGATCGACCACAAGACCAAGCCGCCCGGCAGCCTCGGCCAGCTCGAGGCACTGGCGCTGCAGCTCAGCCTGATCCAGCGCACCGAGCGTCCGCTCGTGCAGCGTCCGGTGACGATCGTGTTCGCCGGCGATCACGGGATCGCGGCCGAAGGCGTGAGCCCGTACCCGCAGGCCGTGACCGCGCAGATGGTCGCGAACTTCCTCGGCGGCGGCGCGGCGATCAATGCGTTCTCGGGTGTTGCGCAGAGCACGCTCGAGATCGTCGATGCGGGCGTCGCGTCGCCGCTGCCCGCGTCGGACCGGCTGATCGCGCTGCCGATCGCGCGCGGCACGCGCAATTTCGCGCTCGAGCCTGCGATGACGCGCGACGAGGCGCTCGCCGCGCTCGCAGCCGGCGCCGCGCGCGTGCGCCATCATGCAGCGCTCGGCACCAACGTGATCGGCTTCGGCGAGATGGGGATCGCGAACACGTCGTCGGCCGCGTGCCTGATGAGCCGCCTGCTCGACGTGCCGATCGACGCGTGCGTCGGGCGCGGCACGGGCCTCGACGACCAGGGGCTCGCGCACAAGCGCGCGGTGCTCGGACGCGCGCTCGCGCGGCATTCGCACGCGATCGAGCCGCTCGACGTGCTCGCGACGTTCGGCGGTTTCGAGATCGCGATGATGACGGGTGCGTATCTCGCGGCCGCGAGCGAGCGGATGGCGATCCTAGTCGACGGCTTCATCGCGACGTCCGCGCTGCTCGTTGCCGAGCGGCTCGTGCCGGCCGTGCGCGACTACTGCGTGTTCTCGCACACGTCGAACGAGGCCGGGCATCGCCGCATGCTCGAGCATTTCGGCGCGAAGCCGCTGCTCGCGCTCGACCTGCGGCTCGGCGAAGGCACGGGCGCGGCGCTCGCGCTGCCGCTCGTGCGCGCGGCGGCCGCGTTCATGACCGAGATGGCGAGCTTCGAATCCGCGGGCGTCGACGATCGTGACGCCTGAGCGCGCGACCGGCCTGCGCGCCGAGTTGCGCTACTTCTTCGTCGCGCTCGGCTATTTCACGCGCGTGCCCGTGCCGCGCGCGATCGGCTATGCGTCCGGCGATCTCGACCAGGCCGCGCGCTATTTCCCGCTGGTCGGCGCGTGCGTCGGCGCGTGGGGCGCGCTCGTCTACCTCGCCGCGCTGCACGCGCTGCCGGCGTCGATTGCGGCGGGCCTGTCGATCGCCGCGACGCTGCTCGCGACCGGCGCATTCCACGAGGACGGGCTCGCCGACAGCTGCGACGCGTTCGGCGGCGGCTACACGCGCGACGACGTGCTGCGGATCATGCACGACTCGCGGATCGGCACGTTCGGCGCGGTCGCGCTCGTGATCGCGCTCGGCCTGAAATGGCAGGCGCTTGCCGCGCTGCCGCCGCTGCGCGCCGCGTGGACGATGATCGCCGCGCACGCTGCGAGCCGTGCGATGGCGGTGAGCCTGTTGATGTCGCTCGATTACGTGCGCGCCGAAGGCAAGGCGAAGCCGGTCGCGCAGCGGATGGGGCCCCGAGCGGCGCTCGCCGCGGCCGCATTCGGGTTGCCGTGGCTGTTCTGGCCGGACTGGCGCGCGGGCATGGCCGCGCTCGCCGCACTGGTGCTGCTGCGCGCATGGCTTGCGCGCTACCTCGTGCGGCGGATCGGCGGCTACACCGGCGATTGCCTCGGCTTCGCACAGCAGTTGGGGGAACTGACGATCTATCTAGTGGTGCTCGGATGGATATCGTCCTGATCCGGCATCCGGCGGTCGAGGTCGATTCCGGCGTGTGCTACGGGCGCACCGACGTGCGGCTCGCCGCGTCGGCGGACGCCGGTGCGCAGGCCGTGCGCGAGCGTCTCGCGGCGCTGCACGCACCGCCGCCGGCGCGCATCTGGTGCAGCCCGCTGACGCGCTGCGCATCGGTCGCCGAGCGGCTCGCGGATGCGCTCGGCGCGCCGCTGCAGCGCGATGTGTGCTGGCAGGAGATGGACTTCGGTGCGTGGGAGATGCGGCGCTGGGACGACATCGACCGTGCGGCGCTCGACGCGTGGGCAGCCGACCTGATGCACGCGTGCGTGCATGGCGGCGAGAGCGTCGCGCGTTTCGCCGCACGGGTGGCGCAGCTCGTCGACGCGATCACGCAGGTCGACGCGCCGCAATGGGCGGTCACGCATGCAGGCGTGATTCGCGTGCTGGCGTCGCAGGTGCTGCGCGTGCCGCTCGACACGCTGCTGTCGCGGCCGGTGCCGCCGGGCGGTGTCGTGTGGCTGCGTGCGCACGATGCGGCGCACGCTTGGGACGTCGTGCACTGGGACGAATAGGCAGGTACGGGCGCGTACAGGCACGTACAGGCACGTACAGGCACATACAGGCGCGCGTACCGGTCAGCGTGCCGGCCGTCGCCTGCGTGCGGCGTCGAGATCCTCGCACAGCGCCGCCGCGCCTTGCGCGATGCGCGGCGACGGGCGCGTCAGCAGATCGCCGTCGATCGCAAACAGGTTGTCGCGCGCGACGGCGGTCAGCGCCGGCCACGCGCGCCAGCGCGCGAGGCTCGGCAGCGGCTCGTGCGACGGCGTCGCGCCAGTGCTCGTCGTCACGATCGCTTCCGGATTCGCCGCGAGCACGGCTTCGTCCGTCACGGTCGGCACGAGCGGCTTCAGCGACGCGAACACGTTGCGGCCGCCGCACAGCGCGATCACGTCGCTGATCAGATGCGTGCCGTTGAGCGTCATCAGCGGCCGGTCCCATACCTGGAAGAACACCGTGACGCTCGCGCGTGCCGCGTAGCGCGCGCGCAGCGCGTCGACGTCGTGCGTGAACGACGCCGCGGCCGCATCGGCCGCAGGCTGCGTGCCGAGCAGTGCGCCGAGCTGGCGCAGCGACGACGCGATGTCGTCGAGACGCTTCGGCTCGCTGAAGTAGAGCGGGATGTGCAGCGCGCGCAGCGCGTCGGCGCTGAGGTCGAATGCGTGCACTTCGTGGCCGGCCTTCAGCAGGTTCAGCGCCATCGGCGCGCCCATGTGGCCGAGGCCGATAAAACCGATCTTCATCACCGCCTCCCTATCGTTGTCAGTGCAGACGGATCGTCGTATTCACGGGGCCGGCCGTCGCGTCGTCGTCGAACCAGCGCGCGGTGACCGTCTTCGTCTGCGTGTAGAACTGCACGACCTGCTTGCCGTACGGGCCGAGATCACCGAGCTTCGAGCCGCGCGAGCCCGTGAAGCTGAAGTACGGAACCGGCACCGGAATCGGAATGTTGATGCCGACCTGGCCGATGTCGATCTCGCTCTGGAACTTGCGCGCGGCCGCGCCGCTCTGCGTGAACAGCCCGACGCCGTTGCCGAACGGGTTCGCGTTGACGAGCGCGATCGCGTCGTCGAGCGAATCCGCTTCGAGCACGACCAGCACCGGGCCGAAGATCTCGTGCGTGTAGATCGACATGTCGGTCTTCACGCCGGAGAAGATCGTCGGGCCGACGAAGTTGCCGTGCTCGTAGCCGGGCACCGTCACGCCGCGGCCGTCGAGTTCGAGCTTCGCGCCTTCCTTCACGCCCGCTTCGATCAGCGACAGGATGCGTTCCTTCGCGGTCTTCGACACGACCGGGCCGACGTCGGTGCCGGCTTCCGCGCCCGCGTTGACTTTCAGCAGCTTCGCCTTCGCGACGAGATCGGGCAGCCAGTCGCGCGCTTCGCCAACGAGCACCGCGACCGACGTCGCCATGCAGCGCTGCCCCGCCGCGCCGAACCCGGCGCCGACGAGCGCGTTGATCGTCTGCTCGCGGTTCGCGTCGGGCAGCACCACCGCGTGGTTCTTCGCGCCCATCATCGACTGCACGCGCTTGCCGTTCGCACTGCCGAGCTGATACACGTGCGTGCCGACCGCGGTCGAGCCGACGAACGAGATCGCCTTCACGAGCGGATGCGTGCAGATCGCGTCGACGACTTCCTTGCCGCCGTGCACGACGTTCAGCACGCCTTTCGGAATGCCGGCCTCGACCGCGAGCTCGACGAGCTGCATCGTCGACAGCGGATCCTGTTCCGACGGCTTCAGCACGAACGTGTTGCCGCATACGATCGCCATCGGGAACATCCACAGCGGGATCATCGCGGGGAAGTTGAACGGCGTGATGCCCGCGCACACGCCGAGCGGCTGGCGCAGCGTGTACGTGTCGACGCCGCCCGCGACGTTCTCCGCGAACTCGCCGAGCTGCAGCGTGCCGACCGAGCATGCGTGCTCGACCACTTCGAGGCCACGGAAGATGTCGCCTTCGGCATCGGGCAGCGTCTTGCCCTGCTCGGCCGTCAGCGTCTTCGCGATCCGCTGCTGGTGCGTGCGCACGAGGTCCTGGAACTTCAGCATGATGCGCATGCGCGCGGCGATCGACGTGTTCTTCCACGACGCGAACGCGGCGTGCGCGGCCTGCACGGCCGCGTCGACTTCGGCGACCGTCGCGAACGGCACGCGCGCGAGCACCTGCTGCGTCGCGGGGTTGACGATGTCGCGCCACTCACGGGTGGCGGACTCGACGAATTCGCCGTCGATCAGCAGCTTGACCGTCGGCACGTCTTGCCCCGCTTGGGGCGTCGGATTCGCGTTCATCGCTTCACTCTCCTTGGGAGCGCCGCCGCGCGCCACAGCGCGCAGGCGGCCGGTTCAATGCATCGGCGGGCAGCGCGGGATGCGCGGCCCGCTGTCGGGTCACTTCAGTTCGGCGGCGAAATCCTCTTCCCAGTATTCGCCGGGCATCCGCGCGCTCGTATCGTCGCCGCGCTCGATCTCGCGGCGGCGCAGCTCGACGCGGCGGATCTTGCCGGAGATCGTCTTCGGCAGATCCGCGAACTGCAGCCGGCGGATGCGCTTGTACGGCGCGAGCTTCTCGCGCGAGAAGCGGAAGATCTCCAGTGCGAGCGCCGGGCTTGCCTCGTAGCCCTGGCGCAGCGTGACGAAGGTTTTCGGCACCGCGAGCCGCACGGGGTCCGGGCTCGGCACGACGGCCGCCTCGGCGATCGCCGGGTGCTCGATCAGCACGCTTTCGAGTTCGAACGGGCTCAGCCGGTAGTCGGACGACTTGAACACGTCGTCCGCGCGGCCGACGTACACGTAGTAGCCGTCGTCGCCGAGCATCGCGATGTCCGACGTGCGGTAATGGCCGTCGCGCATCGCATAGGCCGTCGCGTCGGGGTTGTTCGCATAGCCGTTCATCAGGCCGACCGGGCGCGTCACGTCGGGGCCGATCGGCAGCGCGACCTCGCCTTCGCTGACGGGCACGCCGTCCGGGTCGAGCAGCGCGATCCGGTAGCCGGGCAGCGGCCGGCCCATCGACCCCGCGACGACCGGCTGGCCCGGCGAATTGCCGATCAGGCACGTCGTTTCGGTCTGGCCGTAGCCGTCGCGGATCGTGATGCCCCACGCCTTCTTCACGCGCTCGATGATCTCCGGATTCAGCGGCTCGCCCGCGCCGACGATCTCGCGCAGCTTCACGTCGAACGACGCGAGCGGCTGCTGCACGAGCATGCGCCAGACGGTCGGCGGTGCGCACATCGTCGTCACCTGGTATTTGACGAGCGCATCGAGCACGACCTTCGGCTCGAAGCGCGCGTAGTTGAACGCGAACACGCACGCCTGCGCATTCCACGGCGCGTAGAAGCAGCTCCATGCGTGCTTCGCCCAGCCCGGCGAGCTGATGTTCCAGTGGATGTCGCCTGGCTGCAGGCCGACCCAGTACATCGTCGACAGGTGGCCGACCGGATAGGTGCGGTGCGTATGCTCGACGAGCTTCGGCTTCGACGTCGTGCCCGACGTGAAATACAGCAGCATCGGATCGCTCGCGTGCGTGACGCCGTCCGGCGTGAATGCGGCGGGCGCCGCGTAGCCGTCGTTCATCGCGAGCCAGCCCGCGCTGCGGATCGTCGATGCGTCGCCGGCGACGATCTTCTGCTTGAGGTCGAGGCCCGGCTGTTCGAATTTCGCGGTTTCGTTCTCGTCGACGATCGCGTAGGTCGCGCCGCCGATCTGCACGCGGTCGCGCACGTCGTCGGCGGAGAGCTGCGTCGTTGCAGGCAGCACGACCGCGCCGAGCTTCATCGCGGCGAGCATCGCGTCCCACAGCTCGACGCGGTTCGGCAGCATCAGCAGGATCCGGTCGCCGCGCACGACGCCGATGCCGCGCAGCCAGTTCGCGATCCGCGACGAACGCTCGGACATCTGCGCGAACGAGTAAGGGTCGCCTTGCCCCGTCGCCGCGTCGACGATCCACAGCGCAGGCTTGTCGTTGCCGCGCGCCATCACGTCGAAGTAATCGAGCGCCCAGTTGAACGTGTCGAGGGCCGGCCACGTGAAATCGCGGTAAGCGGTTTCGTAGTCGGTGCGATGGCGCAGCAGAAAGTCGCGTGCGTCCAGGAAAGCCTGTACCGTCATCGTCACGTCTCCTGTCGATCAGAGTTAGCGCTTCAGCGCTTACTCTGATCCCATGCTTCGCGGTCGGCCGGAGTTGGCGCTTTAGCGCTTACCCCGGTTCCATGTCGTACGGCGCACGGTCACATCGTTGCGTGCCGCGTTCACCGCGCTGCCCTCGTGCCTATTGCTTGCTGCAGTGGCAACCGTCGCGGCTCAAAGCTGCCGCGCGATCACCATCCGTTGCACTTCGCTGGTCCCCTCGTAGATCTGTGTGATGCGCGCGTCGCGATAGTGACGCTCGACTTCGTAATCGGCGAGATAGCCGTAACCGCCATGAATCTGGATCGCATCCGAGCATACGCGCTCGGCCATCTCCGACGCGAACAGCTTCGCCTGCGACGCTTCCGACAGGCACGGCAGGCCGGCCGTGCGCAGCTTCGCCGCGTGGTGCACGAGCAGGCGCGCGGCGTTGATCTGCGTGGCCATGTCGGCGAGCTTCTGCTGGATCGCCTGATGCTCGGCGAGCGGCTTGCCGAACTGCACGCGCTCGCCCGCATAGCGGCGCGCCTTGTCGAACGCGGCACGCGCGATGCCGAGCGCCTGCGCGGCGATCCCGATGCGGCCGCCTTCGAGGTTCGACAGCGCGATCTTCAGCCCTTCGCCGCGATTGCCGAGCAGGTTCTCCTCGGGAATCGCGCAGTTCTCGAACGTGATCGGGCAGGTATCCGATGCACGGATGCCCATCTTCTTCTCCGGCTTGCCGACGATGAAGCCCGGCGTATCGGTCGGCACGAGGAACGCGGAGATACCGCGCTTGCCGGCTTCCGGATCCGTGATGGCAAAAACGATCGCGAGGCCCGCGCGCTGGCCGTTGGTCACGAACTGCTTCGCGCCGTTCAGCACCCATTTGCCGTCACGCAATTCCGCGCGGGTGCGCAGGTTGTGCGCTTCGGAGCCGGCCTGCGGCTCGGTCAGGCAGAATGCGCCGATCGTGCGGCCGGCCGCCATGTCGCCGAGCCAGCGCTCCTTTTGCGCGGGCGTGCCGAAACCGAGGATCGGCCCGCAGCCGACCGAGTTGTGCACGCTCATCATCGTCGCGCACGCGGCGTCGCCGGCGGCGACCTCCTCCATCGCGAGCGCGTACGCGACGTAGTCGGTATACGAACCGCCGAGCTCCTGCGGCACGATCATCCCGAGCAGGCCGAGCTCGCCGAGCTGCGCGACGACCTCGTCCGGCAGGTGCGCGTCGTGGTCCCATTGCGCGGCGTTCGGCGCCAGCACTTCGGTGGCAAAAGCGCGCGCGGCGTCGCGGATCATCCGCTGGTCTTCGGTGTAAAGCTCGTCCATGGCGCTGCTGTCTCCCGGCGGCACGCGTGGCGCGGCCGCAAAGTGTTTGGATGAAACAAGTGTAGGCAAGCGTGCGCAACTGTTCGATGCTCGCCCCGCTCAATTACACTGAGCGTTTTTGCCATAGCGCACCGCCGATGAAGCAGGAAGAAAAGGGAACCATCGCGATCAGCCTCGTCGCCTACAGCGTCGCGCTCGCGACACGGCGCGGCGTCGCCGCCGAGCCGCTGCTCGCCCAGGCCGGCATCGCGCCCGCGCTGCTCGAGCAGCCGCGCGCGCGGGTGTCCGCGCAGCAGTACGGCGCGTTGTGGAACGCGATCGCCCGCACGCTCGACGACGAATTCTTCGGCCAGGACCGCCACCCGATGCGCAGCGGCAGCTTCATCGCGATGAGCCAGGCGGCGCTCACCGCGCGCGACGGCCTGCACGCGATGGCGCGCGCGGTGAATTTCATGCACTGCGTGCTCGACGACCTGCACGTGGAGCTCGATGCGAATCCGCAACGCGTGCGGCTGCGCTTCGTGCACCGCAACAACGGTGCGACGCCCGCGATGTTCACGTACGCGACCTATTTCATCATCGTCTACGGGCTCACCTGCTGGCTGATCGGCAGGCGCATTCCGCTCCTGCACGCGAGCTTCCGCTGCGACACGCCGCCCGCCGAGCACGAATACCCGTCGATGTTCTGCGACGACATGCGCTTCAACCAGCCCGATTCGTATGTCGATTTCGATCCCGAATTCGCGACGCTGCCGGTCGTGCAGAACGCGAAGACGCTGAAGACGTTCCTGCGCAACGCGCCGGCCAGCTTCATCGTCAAGTACCGCAACCCGAACGCGCTCGCGCAGCGCGTGCGCACGGTGCTGCGCGGCTTGCCGCCCGCCGCGTGGCCCGGTGCGTCGGGCATGGCCGCGCGGCTGCACGTGGCCGAGGCGACGCTGCGCCGCAAGCTGCACCAGGAAGGCCACGCGTACCAGTCGATCAAGGACACGCTGCGCCGCGATCTCGCGTTCGAGGCGCTCGCCGATCCGTCGCGCATGATCGCCGACGTCGCCGCAGCGGCCGGCTTCGCGGAGCCGAGCGCGTTCTACCGCGCGTTCCGCAAGTGGAGCGGCCGCAGCCCGGCCGAGTTTCGCGACGAGGCGCTGCAAACCCGTACCGGATCACCGTTTCCGCAGAAACCGCCTAATCTTTAAACATCGGGCTAGCGCCCTTCCTGCGGGCCGGACGGCGCGCGTCCACGCGGCGCCCGGACGTCCCG
>NZ_JAAGPL010000257.1:0-234 GCF_017104785.1 Burkholderia sp. Ac-20353
TAAAAAAAAAACAAAGCTAGAGCAACTGCTGCATATCTTGAGAAACTCAAGACATTAAAGAACAGCAAAGCGGGTAAAACAATATATGAACACATTCATATCATCAATTCAAATCAGTTACTTTTACTAGTGTGAGACTGACTAGCAACATCACAAACACGCTGACATTAATATCATTGCTCATTATTACGTGATGGTCGCGACTGCGCACGTCACGCTACTCGTACACTCGTA
>NZ_JAAGPL010000258.1:0-10615 GCF_017104785.1 Burkholderia sp. Ac-20353
CGCGCGGGCCGCGTTCGCGGCCAGTCGGGCGACCGCGGGCGGGCATGTCTGCGTGTCGCTCGGTGCGCTCGCGCAGCGTTACGACGAGCCGCTCGTCGACGTGCGCGCGGCGCTCGCGGCGAGTGGCATCGTCGCATTCGGCACGCTCGAGCGCGGCGACGAGCGGCCGCTGATCGTCGACCGGCACGGCCACCTGTATCTCGCGCGTTATTTCGACTACGAGCGGCGGCTCGCCGAGGCACTGGTCGCCCAGGCCGACACGGCCGTGGCCGACGATGCGCTCGCGCCCGACGTATTGCGCGAACGCCTTGCCCGTTACTTCGGACCGGCGACGGGCGACGTGGACTGGCAGCGCGTCGCGGCGATCGTCGCGCTGACGGGCCGCGTGACGATCGTCAGCGGCGGCCCCGGCACCGGCAAGACGACCACGGTCGTCGGCGTGCTCGCATGCCTGCTGGACGCGCATCCGGGCCTGCGCATCGCACTCGCCGCGCCGACCGGCAAGGCCGCGCAGCGGATGCAGGAAGCGCTGCACGCGCGGGCGGGCGACCTGCCGCCCGAACTCGCCGCGCGCCTGCCGGACACGTCGTATACGCTGCATCGGCTGCTGGGCGGCGGTGGTGCGGCGGGGTTCCGCCATCATCGGGACAACCCGCTGCCATACGAGCTGATCGTCGTCGACGAGGCGTCGATGATCGACGTTGCGCTCGCCGCGCACCTGCTCGACGCGCTCGCGCCGGGCGCGCGGCTCGTGCTGCTCGGCGACAAGGACCAGCTTGCCGCGGTCGAGGCCGGCGCCGTGTTTGCCGAACTGAGCGCGCGGCCGTCATTCAGCGCGGCCGCGCGCGCGCGCATCGCGCAGGCACTCGGCATCGACGAAGCTGCGTTTGCCGCGGCGCTGCCGGTGCCCGAATCCGTCTCGACGCCAGCGACGCCAACGACGCCGGTTGCCGCGGCAGTCGTGCGGAGGCCGGCCGCTCGGGCGAGGGTGGACGACCGGCAGGCGTCGCTGTTCGACATGCTGCCTGACGACGAAAACGACAACGGCGACAATGCCAGCCACGCCAGCCACGCCAGCCACGCCAGCCACGCCAGCCACGCCAGCAACGACAACGCGGCTACGGACGCCGTGTCCGCGGCTGACATCGCGCGCTACGCGGCCAACGTGCCTGACACGCCCGACGCGCCCGCATGGATCGAGGCCGACGAACTCGCGTGGCTCGATGAAGCCGCGGTCCCGCCGCTCGACAGCGACGATGCACAGCGTGCGGCCGCGGCGATCATCCCGGCGGCCGACGTGGCCGTCGCCGCCGATGCGCGTGCGCCGCTCGCCGATTGCGTGGTGTGGCTCGAGCGCAATTACCGCTTCGGGCTCGATTCGCCGATCGGCCGCCTGTCGCTCGCGATTCGCCGCGGCGACGTGCAGCACGCGCTCGACGCATTGCCGGCGAGCGACGCGGCCGCTGCGTCGTTCCACGAAGATACCGGCGACATGCTCGCCGCGGCGACGGTCGAGCGCCTCGCGCAGCGTTTCTCGACCTATCTCGATGCGTTGCGCGACGCGCTCGCCGCGAGCGAGCCGGATCCGCTGCCGCTGTTCGACGCGCTCAACCGGTTCCGGATCCTGTGCGCGACGCGCAGCGGGTCGCGCGGCGCCGAGCACGTCAATGCGCTCGTCGCGTCGCACGTGCGCCGCGCCGCACGCGTGCCGCTCGCGGTCGGCGCGCACTGGTTCACCGGGCGGCCGATCATGGTGACGCGCAACGATTACGCGCTCGGGCTGTTCAACGGCGACATCGGCATCGCGCTGCCCGATGCGCATGGCGTGCTGCGCGTGTGGTTCAAGCGCGCGGACGGCACGTCGCGCGCGGTGTCGCCGGCCGCGTTGCCGCCACACGAAACCGCCTTCGCGCTGACCGTCCACAAATCGCAGGGCTCGGAGTTCGACGAGGCGGCGCTCGTGTTGCCGGCGACGTTCGGCCGCGTGCTGACGCGCGAGCTGGTGTACACGGCGGTGACGCGCGCACGCACGCGCGTGCAGGTGATCGGCACGCGACGCGTACTAGCGCAGGCCGTCGCGACGCGCACCCAGCGCGATTCGGGGCTGTCCGCGCGCATCGACGAGGCGCTCGCGCGGCGCCGTGCGGAGGAACTGCGATGATGGTCCGCTATACGCTCGACCCGGCCGAGATCGAATGGACCGCGGTGCGCGCGCAGGGCGCGGGCGGGCAGAACGTGAACAAGTGTCGAGCGCGATTCACCTGCGGTTCGACATCCGTGCGTCGTCGCTGCCCGATTTGCTCAAGGAGCGGCTGCTTGCGCTGTCGGACCAGCGCATCACGCGCGACGGCATCGTCGTGATCAAGTCGCAGGAACACCGCACGCAGGAGAAGAATCTCGACGCCGCGCTGGCGCGCCTCGACGCGTTGATCCGCAGCGTCGCCGTCACGCAGCGCGCGCGTGTCGCGACGCGGCCGACCCGCGCATCGAAGGAGCGGCGGCTGGAGCACAAGGCGCGTCGCGGCGCGGTGAAATCCGGGCGCGGGAAGGTCGTCGACTGACACCGGCGGGTGGCGCCTGACGACACCGTTGAGTCAGCGCATGTCGGCGCATGTCAGCGCATCACCGTTCCCGCACTGTCGAGCACGAAGTCGACGCAGAACACGACGAGCCGGTCGTGCGCATGGGTGGCGACGGCGGCCGTGTAGCAGTCGCGGCCCTCCGTCAGAGAGAAGTGCGGCCCCATCAGCGCGACGCGGCCGGGCGCGGCGATCGCGCGCTGGAAGTACGGGCGACGCGACCAGTTGCTGTGCGTTTCCGGAAACAGCGGGGCGAGGCGGGTAGCGGCCGCGCTCTGGCTGGCGGCCGGCGCGCTGATCGACGGCAGGAACTGTTCGCCGATCTCGTCCGTGACGAACACGCGGCGCGCGGACGGTACGACCAGCACGCGCTGCGCGGCGTCCTGCAGGTTGCCGGTCGCCGCGAACACGGCCGCGCCGGCGAGCACCAGCCGTTCGATCGCGTCGAAGCCCGGTTGCGCGGCCGACGCCGGCGTGTGATGGCGTGCGATGAAGCTCGCCCACGCGGCGTCGAGCATCGCGGGCACCGTCGCGCTCGCGCGCGCGATCGACGGATCGGGCTGACCGAACCGGAAACCCTGCACGAAATCGATGTCCGCTTCCATCAGCACCTGCAGTGCGTCGTCGCTTTCGACGCCTTCGGCGAGCACCATCGCGCCCGCCTGATGCAGCATCGACACGAGGTGATGGATGATGCGGCGATCTTCGCCCGCCCAGGTCGCGCGCCCGATCAGCGAACGATCGAGCTTGACGATGTCGGGCCTCGCGCGCCACACGCGGTCGAAGTTCGAGAACCCGGTGCCGAAATCGTCGATCGCGATCAGGAAGTCGCGATGCTGGATCATGTCGAGCGTGCGCGCGAGTTCGACTTCGTCGCGCGATGGCTGCTCGACCACTTCGAGCACGATGCGGTTCGGCGGCAGTGCGTAGTGATGGCACAGCGCCTCGACGAACTCGCGTTGCACGAGGCCCGAGTCGAGCACGCGCGGCGTCACGTTCAGGAACAGCCAGCCGTCGCCGATGCCTTGCGCGACGAAATTGGCCGTATGCAGGCACCGGGCGAGGCGGTCGAGCAACAGCGCTTCCGCCTCGCCGCGTGCGCGGTCGAACAGCGCACTGGGTGAAATGGCCCGGCCGTTCGCGTCGGTGACGCGCAGCAGCGCTTCATAGCCGACGACGCGCTTGTGCGTGATCGACAGCACGGGCTGGTACACGCTGCGCAACGTCACGCCGCGATAGTCGGCGAGCCAGCCGGCCGGCGTGGGCGTAAGGCGTTCGAGCAGGGATTCGAGTGAAAGGTCGCGAGTCTGCGGCATGTCAGCGGCGTCCGGAGGCGGACGGCCACGCGGCTTCACAGTGCGTCGCCGCAGCGATCGCACGCGCAGGCAGGCGCGGAAGTACGTGGCCCATCTTGACCGGCTCCTGCGGATAATTAATCCGAGTGTAGCGAGATCCGCGCGGATCGCGTATCAGGGTAACTCCACACTGACGAACCACGCACGGCAGCGCGAAAGCGCGAGAACGTGAAAACGCGCTCAGGCGGGCGCGTCCGGTACTCGGGCGAGCGGGGGGAGGGTTCCTGTAAGGCCGTCAGGCCGACGCCCGCCGTCTTCTTCGTCAGGCCGTCTCGCCGCCGCGCGGCCGCATGCCCGGAAGCCGCTTGATCACGCCGGTCGCGAGCGCGGTGCCGACGAGCACGATCGCGCAGCCTTCGAGCATCACGGCCGATACGCGCTCGCTGAGGAACAGCGCGCCCCACAACAGGCCGAACACCGGAATCACGAACGTGACGGTGATCGCGCGTGCCGGCCCGACGTGGGCGATCAGGTAGAAGAAGATGAAATACGCGATGCCCGTGCACGCGATGCCGAGCCCGAGCACGGCGCCCCATGCGTGCGCGCTGACCGCCGCCGCGGGCCACGTCGCGATCGCGAACGGCAGCAACAGCACGGTCGAGCCGATCATGCTGCCGGTCGCGTTGACGAGCGGGTCGACGCCGGTCAGCTTGCGCTTCGTGTAGTTGGCCGCGATGCCGTACAGCAGCGTCGCGCCGAGCGCCGCGGCGGCGGCGAGCGCGGTTGCACCGGCGCCGGTTTCGCCGTGCGCGTTCGCGATCTGGTCCCAGACGAGCGTCAGCACGCCCGCGAAGCCGATCACGAGGCCGAGCGCGCGCGGCAGCGACAACTTGTCCTTCAGCCACAGGTAGGCGACGAGCGCTCCCCAGAGCGGCGTCGTCGCGTTGATCACCGACGTTACGCCGGCCGACAGCGTCAGTTCGGCGAACGCGAACAGGCAGAACGGCGCGCCGGAATTGAGCGCGCCGACGACGAACAGCGGCCACGCATGACGGCGCAGCTGCGTGCCGAGATCGGCGGGCTTGATACGGGTGAGCGCGAGACCGGTCAGGAACAGCGCGCCGATGCCGACGCGCAGCGCCATCAGCGGCGCGACGCCGAACTCGGCCACGCCGATCCGGATGAACAGGAACGACGCGCCCCACAGGGCGGCAAGCACGGTCAGCAGGGAGGCGTTTTTCGGTGACATCGATCGGGGGCCGGAAGGCGGGGGGAGGGGATGCGTTGAATCTTACACCGCGCTACCCGGCCGACGTTTCACGATCGGATGAAACGACAAGAAGCGGAAGATCCGCGTGCCGCCGGCGACCGGCGGCACGCGCGGTCAGTGGTGACGCCAGCCGCCGCGACCGCCGAAGCCGAAATTGAGTGACAGCGACGGACCCCACCAGCCGCCCCAGGCCGGCGCGTAGTAGCCGGGCGCCGGATACGCCGGATAGTAATAGGCAGGCGCGGGCGCCACGTACACCGGCGCCGGCTGGACCGGCGCCGCCGCGTAATAGTCGGACGGATAGTAGCCGTATGGGTAATAGCAGCCGGCAAGCATCGCGCATGCAACGGCTGCCGCGACGAGCGTTCTGTTCATGATGTCTCCCCGGCAAGGCGGGCGGTGAGCCGATTCTTAAGCTTACGCCGCACGTCCGTGACACGACGTGTAAAACGGTAACGGATCATTTCGGGTACTGCTACAGGCACCGCTACGGGCACCGCTACGCGCACCCGCGCCGGTTCCGCATCCGCGTCGCAAGCCCCGGGCGGGCATGCAAAAACGGCGCTCCCGCATACGGAAAGCGCCGTTCGTCTGGGTCAGGCTGCGCCCCGCACGGAGGCGGCCGGCTTACTTGCCGACCTGGTTGCCGATGACGCCGCCGACGGCCGCGCCGCCGAGCGTCGACAGGGTGTTGCCGCCAATCGCCGCGCCCGCGACGCCGCCGATACCCGCGCCGATCGCCGTGTTGCGCTGGCGCGCGGTCATCGAGTCGCAGGCCGACAGGCTGGCCATCGTCGCGATGAGCAGCGCGCAGACCCCAATACGCCGGATCGAGTTCATGATCTTGTCCTTGATGTTGTGAACGGAGCACGCGACCGATCGGTGGCCGCGCATGATCCCAATCTACGCGCCACCCCGCACGCCTGCTGTAAGGACTTGTTAGAGCGCTCGCGCTTTCGTAATCATTTGTTTCCCCGGGTCCGGCACGCACGCGCCATGCGAAAAAAAGCCCGCTCGAAAGCGGGCTTCGTGCATCGCGGAGCGGTCAGGTGCCTGATCCGGCGCCGGATCCGACACCTGATCCGACGCTTGATCGGACGCTTATTGCCGGTGGTAGATCTCGGCGCCGGTCTTGACGAACTCGACCGCCTTCACTTCCATCCCTTTCTGCAGCGCTTCCGTTTCGGACACGCCTTGCTGCGCTGCAAACTCGCGCACGTCCTGCGTGATCTTCATCGAGCAGAAGTGCGGGCCGCACATCGAGCAGAAGTGCGCGACCTTCGCCGAATCCTTCGGCAGCGTTTCGTCGTGGAATTCGCGCGCCTTGTCCGGATCGAGACCGATGTTGAACTGGTCTTCCCAGCGGAATTCGAAGCGCGCCTTCGACAGCGCGTTGTCACGCACCTGCGCGCCGGGGTGACCCTTCGCGAGATCGGCGGCGTGCGCGGCGAGCTTGTACGTGATGATCCCTTCCTTCACGTCGTCCTTGTTCGGCAGGCCGAGGTGCTCCTTCGGCGTCACGTAGCACAGCATCGCGGTGCCGAACCAGCCGATCATCGCGGCACCGATGCCGGACGTGATGTGGTCGTAGCCCGGAGCGATGTCGGTGGTCAGCGGCCCGAGCGTGTAGAACGGCGCTTCCTTGCACCAGTCGAGCTGCAGATCCATGTTCTCCTTGATCAGCTGCATCGGCACGTGGCCGGGGCCTTCGATCATCACCTGCACGTCGTGCTTCCACGCGATCTGCGTGAGCTCGCCGAGCGTCTTCAGCTCGCCGAGCTGCGCTTCGTCGTTCGCGTCGTAGATCGAGCCGGGGCGCAGGCCGTCGCCGAGCGAGAAGCTCACGTCGTACGCCTTCATGATTTCGCAGATCTCTTCGAAGTGCTCGTACAGGAAGCTTTCCTTGTGATGCGCGAGGCACCACTTCGCCATGATCGAGCCGCCGCGCGACACGATGCCCGTCATCCGGTTCGCGGTGAGCGGCACGTACTGCAGGCGCACGCCCGCGTGGATCGTGAAGTAGTCGACGCCTTGCTCGGCCTGTTCGATCAGCGTGTCGCGGAAGATTTCCCAGGTCAGGTCCTCGGCCTTGCCGTTGACCTTTTCGAGCGCCTGGTAGATCGGCACCGTGCCGATCGGCACCGGGCTGTTGCGGATGATCCACTCGCGCGTTTCATGGATGTGCTTGCCGGTCGACAGATCCATCACCGTGTCGCCGCCCCAGCGGATCGCCCACGTCATCTTGTCGACTTCCTCGCCGATCGACGACGTGACGGCCGAGTTGCCGATGTTCGCGTTGATCTTCACGAGGAAGTTGCGGCCGATGATCATCGGCTCGGATTCCGGGTGGTTGATGTTCGCGGGGATGATCGCGCGGCCGCACGCCACTTCCGAGCGCACGAATTCCGGCGTGATCTCGGCGGGCGCGTTCGCGCCGAATGCTGCAGCGCCGAACGCCTGGCCCGGATGCTGGCGGCCCATCATCGCGGCGAGCTTCGCGCCATTCGGGCCGCTCGCCTTCAGGCTTTCCAGATACTCGGCGCGGCGCTGGTTCTCGCGGATCGCGATGTATTCCATTTCCGGCGTGATGATGCCCTGACGCGCGTAGTGCATCTGCGTGACGTTCTTGCCGGCCTGCGCACGGCGCGGATTGCGGTGCAGGCCCGGGAAACGCAGGTCGGCGGTGGCCGGATCGGCCGCACGTTCGAGGCCGTACTGGCTCGTGAGGCCCGCGAGCGTTTCGGTGTCGCCGCGTGCTTCGATCCAGCGCTGGCGCAGTGCCGGCAGGCCCGCGCGGATGTCGATCTTCGCGTCCGGGTCCGTGTACGGGCCCGACGTGTCGTACACATAGATCGGCGGATTCTTTTCGCCGCCGAAGCCGGTCGGCGTGTCGGCCTGCGTGATCTCGCGCATCGGCACGCGGATGTCGGGCTGCGAGCCCGTCACGTAGACCTTGCGTGAATTCGGCAGCGGTGCGACGGCAGCAGCGTCGACGTGGGCGTCGGCGGACAGAAACTTCGGATTGGCGCTCATGCGATCTCCTTCTCCTGATGTGGGGCGCTAGCTAAGCAGGAGACGAGATTCGTGAGGCGGCGGGTTTCGTCAGAGGGATGACGGCGAAGCCCGTACGCTTCCCTGCGCTGGCATTATCCAGATCAGGTTCAAAGGGTATTTCTCACCCGCAATTGCCGGTTTGTTGACCAGGCGCATTGCAGGACCCCCGCGTTAGCAAGCGCACACGATACACCGGGTTCGCGGCGGTTTCAACCGGGGACAGATGGGAGGCGCGGCGGCGCGCACCGAACGCGGCACGCGATCGTGCGCTGCGAAAACTAAAATGTTTTGTGAGGCGGCTGTCATGTCGCGTCGCCTCGCCCGACTATTCGACTCCTCAAACCCACCCATGAAGGAGTGATGTCATGAAAAAGAACCTGCTGATCGCTGCTTGCCTCGCCGGTTTCGCGTTTGCCGCCACGGGCGCATACGCGCAGAGCGACGCGATGTCGAAAGACCAGTCGTCGATGTCGAAAGACCAGGCGCCGATGTCGAAGGATGCAATGGGGCACGATGAGATGTCCAAGGACAACGGCATGAAGAAGGGCGCCATGGCCAAGCACGAGATGAAGAAGAAAGGCGCGATGTCGCACGACTCGATGGGCAAGCCGATGAACGACGACAAGTCGAACAACAAGATGTCGTACTGAACGTATTGTTCCTGCGCGCCGCGCGGACGGGCGCGGCCGCGTTCGTCGAGGACACGGTGACGGGCGACGTCGTGCAGGCGCTCGACCTGCCGTCGTGCGGTTTGCGCTTGCAGACACATTCGAGGAGGTGCGTGATGCCCGCCGTTCCCGTCTCCGAGCACGCGGCCGCGAGGCCGCCCGTGCGAACGATCCATCCGCTGTGGGTACGCGTGAGCCACTGGCTCAACGCACTCGCGGCGATCGTGATGGTGCTGTCCGGCTGGCGCATCTACGATGCGTCGCCGATCTATCCGCCGTTCATGTTTCCGCACGGCATCACGCTGGGCGGCTGGCTCGGCGGCGCGCTGCAATGGCATTTCGCGGCGATGTGGCTGCTGGCCGGCAACGGACTCTTTTATCTGACGATGGCGATCGCGACCGGCCGCATCGCGCACAAATTCTTCCCGGTCACGCCGGTGGCGGTGCTGCGCGATCTGTACGCGGCGCTGCGCGGCAAGCTCGCGCACGAAGACCTGAGCGTCTACAACGCGGTGCAGCGCATCGCCTACCTGACGGCGATCGTCGACCTGATCGTGCTGGTGCTGTCCGGCCTCGTGATCTGGAAATCGGTGCAGTTTCCGCTGTTGCGCATGCTGCTCGGCGGCTACGACAACGCACGCGTCGTGCATTTCTGGGCGATGTCGGTGCTCGTCGCGTTCTTCGTCGTGCACGTCGCGATGGCGCTGCTGGTGCCGCGCTCGCTGCTCGCGATGCTGCGCGGACGCTAGGCGCTTACCCCGGGGCGCGCACGCGCACAAGGAGATCAACATGTCCGAACCCGAAGACACGCGCGCGCGTCCGCGCTGGACGCTCGACCGGCAGTCGCTCGTGCTCGACGTGCGGCGCGAGCTCGCGATGCCGTCGCGGAGGCTGTTCAACCGGCGCATCGTGACGCTCGGCGGCCTCGCGATGCTGACAGGCTGCACGCTGCAGGACGACGCGTCGGTCAACGCGTTTCTCGAGAAGGTGTCGCGGATGAACGACCGCGTGCAGGCCTGGCTGTTCGGCCCGCAGCGGCTCGCGCCGACCTACACCGAGGCCGACCTGACGCGGCCGTTTCCGTTCAACGCGTTCTACGGGATCGACGAGGTGCCGCACGTCGACGCGTCGACTTACCGGCTTGCGCTGTCAGGCCTCGTGACCGGCAAGCGCGTATGGACGCTCGACGAGCTGTACGCGCTGCCGCATGCGGAGCAGATCACGCGGCACATCTGCGTCGAAGGATGGAGCGCGATCGGCCGCTGGGGCGGCACGCCGTTCGGCGCATTCCTGCAGCGCGTCGGCGCGGACACGAGTGCGAAATACGTCGGCTTCAAATGTGCGGACGACTACTACGAAAGCATCGACATGCCGACCGCGCTGCACCCGCAGACGCTCCTGACGTTCGAATACGACGGGCAACGGCTGCCGGCGGAATTCGGCTTCCCGATGAAACTGCGGATGCCGACCAAGCTCGGCTACAAGAACCCGAAGCACATCATGGAAATCTTCGTGACCAATACTTTTCCGGGCGGGTATTGGGTCGACCAGGGATACAACTGGTTCGGCGGGTCCTAGGCGGCGGCGCTGCCGGGCCGTCGTAGCGCGACGCAGCGCGCAGGGCGACGCCGTCCTGCCCGCTGCATATCGGAAATCAGAACGTCTCCCAGTCGTTCGAGCCGGAGGCGCCTGACGCCGCAAGCGCTGGCGCGGGCGCGGGCGAGGGGGCAAGCGCGGGCGCCGGCCGGG
>NZ_JAAGPL010000259.1:0-10373 GCF_017104785.1 Burkholderia sp. Ac-20353
TCATCGTGATCCGTTCTGTTGCAGTCATCGAAGCTCCCAGCGCCGGACAACCGGCGGCTGGATAGCTTACGCGGCACAAAAGCGGACATTTGAACTTAGCCAGAAGCGGACATTACAACTTAGCCGCCACATCTCAAAATGCGATAATTCACGTTATGTCAACTTACGAGGAATAACGCAAACCATAACCGTAGATTGTCACGGGTGGCTGCATTGACCTTGCTCGCATTTCGTTATCGCATCCCATTGTTTTTTTGAGCTATTTTTTAAATTCTCCATTTCGTTGGCTAAATATTCAAAGTGCCCCCGCTGGATTGTTACGTTTCTCACGAATTTCTTTGCGATGACCATCGGGAACGTCAAAGAAGCCACGTTGCCAATATGTGCCGCCCAGAACATCTCTCCTCTGCAGCGTTTGGTGCAGATTGTTACTGGATCGACCCATGTACCTTTTTCGTTACTCCGATAGTCTCCTTCAATATTTGTCAATATAACGTCCTGGTTATTGATAGCGAGAATATTGTCGAGAAGTGCGTCCTGCTCGGCATGTCCCGACGCTCCGCTTCCATAAGTTTTAGGCGCTCCATTCCCCACGACAATTGTTGCTCGCACGGCATTGACCCAATCTCGTCCGTGTCCGTTTTTCTTTAACCCTGTCGGATCTGTCCAGCGGAATAAATTTGGCGCATATTGATAGAGGTTTATCCCGCCGTCCAGACCAATCGGATCCTGACTTATGAAAACTCCGGCATGAGAATCGAAATATCTGTGCCTGTTGTAACTGAGACCAGACTCCCAGTCAAAAAATTGACCTTGGAGCCTGATAGGTTGTTCAGTTGGATGTTCTTCAACGCATGCAATCTTTCCCAGGGGCCCATAACGCGCTTCCCAAACTAGGCGCCCGCATTCGTTATGCATCCGCACTGGTGCCCCGTTTGAATCGTTCTCAAAAAAATACGTGCCTGCTCCCAATGGCTCAGGCACTGCAGACATCCACTCAGCGGCGGAAGCCGATTCCTTCGGCGAAGCGGAGAGCGTAACGTGCTGTACGTTGTCGCATGGAAATTCAAGATTGTCGCGCTGCTTGTGGCTGCAGTACATCACGGCCAGAATCTGGAAGGTTCTGGGGTAGTAAATCCACTCACGATCACCGCGCAAAACTCTCTCTTCGGGGACGCGATTTACGCTTATTCGTGTCGGCCGCACTGACGGGCCATTATCGAAAGAATTCGGTACGGCTTCCGCGACATCGCAGGTATATTCTGCAGTCAACGTATCTGTGTCCCAAAAATAGCGAGAAATGTATGAAGATGCGTTGAAATTCTCGCGGATTGCCACAGATTCCCACCTGTCGTGATCGACACTCACAATCTTGCGCACGCGCCGTCGAAACGCATCGTATTCGTACCCCGTTCGAATGCGGACGTGGCGGCTCTCGGCACCTATCTGCATCGGACGCAATGACACGGTTTCAATCAGTTGCCCGGCACTATCCCAGCGCAAAATCAGCTCCTGGGTACTCTCCTGTTTGCGGATCAGATTGCCAGCGCGGTCATACGTGTAATAACAGCCGTTGTACTCACCTTCTCGGGTCCATGTGCCGGTCTGGTTGCGGTGGCGAATCGTAGTTTTCAGCAAGTCACCCGCGGAGTCGTACAGGAGACGATGCAGTTTGCCTGCCGGATCAAGGTGTTCGGTGAGCCTGCCCACCGGATCGTATTGATAGCGCTCAGCGCCCAGATGAGAGTCTCGCTTTTCAAGCAATTCGCCGTTTGCGTCATACGCATATTCTCGGGTGAATAGCGGGCCAGCGCTGGAAAGCAGGGTTTGCATTGCCGGCAAACCCGCCGACGTGTATGACAACTCCCGGCGTATTTCGGCCCCAAGATGCTCGACTCGAATTTGTCCGAGGGCATCTCGTTCGAACGTGACCGGTGCCGCGTCGTCCAGTCGGATCGAACTGACTGCACCGAGCGCGTCATACTCGTAGCGAACCGTGTGCGTGATTATCCCGTCATGCGCCTTCAATCGGGTTTGGCGTTCGATGCGATTGCCAGCCACGTCATACGTGTTGGTGATCGTAAACGCGTCACCCTGCCTTTCCTCGATGACGCGGCCGGCCATGTCATATTTCAGTTCAACGCGGCTGTCGGGATTATCTGCAACGACCAGATTGCCAATGGAATCGTATGAGAACGTTTCGGTGCGGATTCCGTCAAGCTGTCGCGGATCGGGTATACGCCTTTGCACGAAGCGGCCGAGGATATCTGTTTCGTAGTCGACAACCTGGCCCAAAGGGTCGATGCTACGCAGCAGTTCCCCCGTCAGACCGTATTCATAGCGCCGCGACTGGCCCCAGTAGTCGACCTCTTCCAAGATCCGTCCCAACGCGTCACGCTTTAGCTGATACAGTTCGCCGCGCTCGTTGACTATGCCAACCAATTGCCCCTCGGTGTCGTACCGGTGTTCGACTACGCTCCCATCCGGCGTCAGCCATTTGGCGATCTGCCCCAGTGCCGTGTACTCGAGTTGCGTGACAAAGCCGTTCGGATCGCGGTAGCGCACCAGATTACCGTCAGCGTCATAGCTATAAACGACTTCCCGATCACCCGGCTCGAGTGCTCGCGTAAGGTTGCCGTTGCGATCGAATTCATAGTTGCTCACTTGACCTAGTGGGTTGACAGTCAGGATGCAGTTGCCCCGCGCGTCATGCGCATATCGGGTGCGTTGCCCAAGAGCATCGACTACCTGCAAGAGATTGCCATCGCGGTCGTAGTCGAAGCATGTCACCGCACCGGTGGGCTTCGTATGGGTAACCAGTTGACCGTACCGATCGTACTTGTAGAAGATGTTGACCTGCGTTGGCAGCGTCTGCTCAAGCAAATTGCCGCGTTCGTCCCATTCGTAGCGCCACTGCCTAGCGGCCGAGTCAGTCGCATGCACTGGTTTATGGTTCGCGTTGTACCCCACACGCACCGCGCTCCCGTCCGGTAGCGTCTGCACCAGCAGATTGCCGTAGACGTCGTACTCCCATGCAGTGGTGCGGCCAGCGGGATCTGTCTCGGCGCTTGTACGTCGTTGCGGATCGTAGTGGTAGCTCCACATATCACCCAGTGGGCCGATCCGCGCTACCGGACTGCCGCGATCATTGGCTTGGAGAAGTGTTGCGTGCCCCAATGAATCGGTAATCCAGGTTTCATTACGCCTGATGTCATAGGCAAAGTGGTAATCGAATATGCCGTTGTCGCCCCATGCGTGAGTGACCCGCCACCTCCTGTCTTGATACTGTCGGTGACTGTAGTAGAAAGATATTCCCCGCGCGTTCGTGTGGAGTACCATCCGGTGACCGTCGGCATACGCGAAACAACGTGACTGGCCCATCGCGTCGAGCGCGGTAACCAGATTGCCGTGTCGGTCATGTTCGTAGGCAACGAGCGGATGCGCGTGACCGCCGGCAACGATCAGGGTCAGTGCAGTTAACAGGTTGCTTGCGCACGATGCGCAAGCGATCGTACGACCGCTTGCTTCGTCGCCCTTCCACTCGACGAGGCGAGCCAAGTTACCTTCCGCTCCGCGCTCAAACACCCACGCATTGCCATTGAGGTCGGCCATCCGCTCGACAGGCAGCGTCAACGTGGTGCCTTCCGCGAGGATGTCGACCTCGTGCTGCCAGCGTGCAGGCAATGCAAACTCATGTTCGATCCCGGCACGCGTGCGAAGGATCAGTCGGCCGCCATTCCGGTAAAGCGCATGTCCGTGTTGCCAGTCATGTACGCGGGCCCGCCATCCGATAGCATCCGGCATCGCGTCGAACGCCGTCGCATGATCCGGAAAATATGCCGCCACCCCCACCTTGCCTGCATGCTGCATCAGTTCGAGTCGGATGTCGGCCGGCGTCTGCCAGCCCACACCAACCGTGCCGCGCCACGTGTTCTGGCTCGCGTAATGACGCTCCCACACAATTGGCAGGCGGCCAGAAATTGTGAAATCGTGCTGCCGCACAACCACTTCACCTGTGATTGCATCGACCGGCTCTGCATGCAGCACCGTGCACCGCAAGAAACCCGATTTCAAATGCAGCTTGTCGGCCAGTGCCTTCGCCCACTTAGATCCCTGAAACGCCTTGAACAACCCCTTCGCCGCCGCAGCCATGTTCATGATCGGTGGTCCACCCACCAACACCGGCCGCCCAGCCGGAATCGGGAGCATCACCGAACTGGGCATCGACGGATAAGTCCGATCCGTATGCGCGCTATTGTGCGGAGGCGGCTCCATTCCAACCGACCAGCAACTCAACGCCTGCAGCGCCATGTACGACATCGGATCGTTGTTGGCGAGCACCGTCTTGCTGCCCATGAATGATTCGCCATCGTTCGACGGCTCCGGATTCTCCGCCGGCGGCGGAACAAAAGATTCACCGAGCGGGAAATGCAATCCCGGAACGTGGTATGCATGCGTTCCCGCCGTGGCCCGCATCATCCCGTTCACAAAAATCGGCCTGCCGCTGCCGCCACCTGACCCGACGTTCGAGCCAAGATCATTACTTATGCGGCTCTTGATCTTATTGGCCTCTTTCGCCAGCCTGATCCCCTCCGCGACGTTGGGGTCGTCCTTGAAGTCCGGTAGCTTGCCGCCGCCCATTACATTGAGCTGTTCATTGACCTGCTGGGTTGCTTCATCGGCCAGGTGTTCCAGATCCTTTACATCGTCGGGATGATCCTCGACGTACTTAGTCACCTTCTCCTGCACGATCATCATCGCAATGCAGCCAACCACGGCCTTCGCCGCCTGGACGTACTCGCGCAGATCGAGCATGAACCCGACATGAGGGTGCGGCAGGAACACCGGCGGCGTACCTGGCGTGACCAGTACCGAATGAACGTCGACTCCAACAACCGGGTCGAGATGCTTGACGGCCAGTAGTGCCACGACTTAGCCCCTTTTACTCGCGCTCAGCGCCCACCGCGCAACGCAGCGACCTTCTCGCTGAGCGTGTTGCGCCGCCGGTCCATCGCACCCAACTGCGACACCATCCACTCGACAACCATCGGCAGGTTGCTGTTCGCCCGCATCGGCTCGTCGATCATCAATCCCGCATCGAGCGCATTGAACCCGGCCTCCAGCGCATGCTCGCGCTCCCCTGCCCGCTCCCAGCACACGGCGCTCATCCGCCAGGCCTCGACCGTCATCAGCCCATCCTTCGCCGCCGTAGTCGACGCAGCCGCACGCTCATAGCAATACGCGGAGTGCGCATAATCCTTGTGCGTCAAATGCACGCTCGCCTCGCCGAACAATCCGTTCGCGACGAGCTTGTGCCCCGCCGGATGCGCTGCCTCGACCGCGCGCATGCCGCTGCTGGCGGCGCTCTGGTAAGCGTCGATCGCACGCTCCCGATCGCGCCATTTCAGATACGCGGCCCCCGCAATCAGATGCACGACAACGCACTGATCGAACCACTGCTCGCGCTCAGCGACCTTCAGCGCCGCCGCACGCAATTCTTCCAGCCGACAGGGATTACCGCCTTCGATCATCTCGGTCAGCATCACGAAATGCCGTCGAAACTCACCGCTCGGCCCGCGCTCGCCCGATTCCGCGAGCAATTCGCGCGGCACGCTCGCCATCGAATACTTGCCTCGCACGACGCGCACCGCGGATGGATGCCGTTTCAGCAGTTCAGCAAACGGCGTGATAACCGTGCGCGGCACGACGAAGCGCACGCGCTCGCCAAGCTCCGGGGCGAAGGCGATGATCGACAGCAAGCCATCCAGCCATCGCACCCATGCTGTGTCGTCACGCACTTTCACCGGCTCCAGCACAAACACCATCGACGGGAAAATGTCCGGATGGCGGCGCATCAGGCTGTCGGCAACCGTGAACAGATATAGCAAGGGATTCGTGCCATCGTCGTAAGGCGCTTGCCAATCCGCACGCACGCCCTGCGCATTGGACGCCTGTCGCCGGCTGTCGTAGAACGCGATGAGTTCATCCGTCAACGCCTTCGCATAGCGCGATTCATTGACGAACACCGCACGCATCGTCCTTACCGCGCATGACGTTTCATCCTGTACCTGGAAATACAGCCGCACGAGCTGCGCATCCGTCTCGTCGGTCTGCCAGATCATCAAGCGCGCGTCTCGATCTTTCGCGAAACTCATCCAGTCCGTATGCGCATCCATGAACCTGCGCTCCACCGGATTGGTCGGCTGCCAGTTCTGCATTCGTGCGGACCTCCGTCACGGATTCAGTTTCAGGACAGCGCCTTCGACCGTGTGCTCGGCGGTCGCCGACGACGTCACCGTCTTGCCGTTCACGCTGTGAGTGTTCGTGCCGGTCGACGCGACGTTGACACCCTGGATCGTGATCGTGCCGTCGCGCTTCATCACGATGCTGGACATCCCGCAGACAAGCGAAAGCTGGTCGCCGGCGTTGACGAGCACCTGATGCTGCACGCTCGTCGTGTGGTTCGCGCCGACGCTGACGGTGTGTTCGCCGCCGACCGTGAGCGTATGCGCATTCGCAATCGTCGACGTCCGCGTGCCGATCTCCTCGGTATGCGACGACGCAACCAGCGTCTTCATGTCCTGCGACGTCGTCTGATAAAGCTGCCCGACGTTCAGCGTCTTGGCTTCGCCGATCGTTTCGGTCTTGGCCTTCGCGACCGTCTCGTTGTGCATGCCGCCAATGGTCGCGTCACGATTCGCGGCGATCGTCACGGTTTCGTTCTGTCCGACCGTCCGCGTCCGATTCCCCGTCACCCCATGCGTCTCGTTCGCGCCAATCTGCGCCGTCCTGTTCTGCCCGATATTTACCGTCTCGTTCTGCCCGACGCTGCGTTGCCGGTTGTTCTTCACCTGCATCGTTTCGTCATTGCCAACCGTATGCGTATGGTTGTTCCCCACCGACAGCGAATGATCGAGCTCCGTCTCCGCATCGAAATTCCGCTCGGCATGCATCCACAGTTGCTCCGCGCCCTTCTTGTCCTCGAATCGAAACGCGTTCGCATGCTCGGTCGTCCCGCCCGGCGACGACCGCGACAGCAAGCCGCTCTGCGTCGCGCTGCCCGGCAACCCCCACGGCGGCATCTTCTCGCCGTTGTATACGCGCCCGGTCACGATCGGGGCATCCGGATCGCCATTCAGGAAATCGACGACCACCTCGTCGCCCACACGCGGAATCTGCACGCCACCGAACCCGCCCCCGGCCCACGGGCTCGATACACGCACCCAGCACGACGAATCCTGATTGCTCTGCCCATACCGATCCCAGCGGAACTGCAGCTTCACGCGCCCGTACCGGTCGGTCCAGATTTCCTCACCGGGCGGCCCGACGACGGTCGCCGTCTGCGGACCATTGGTGCGCGGCCGCGGCGTGTCGCGTGGCGACCGGTAAGGCAGGCTCGACGGTTGAGCGAGCACCTGCGATTCATGCACGACCGCTTCGGCATCGGCCGCGCTCGCATACGCGTTCTCCCGAAAACGGTACCGGCACCCCACAATCAGGTACTCGCGATTCTGGTCAGCGCGCGGACAATGCGCGAGCGTGAACAGATAACCGGGCGCGACACCGCGCACGTCGGTATCGGCGCTCGCCCGTTCGTGTTCGGCCTGCTGTTCCTCGAGCCGCACGCGGCTGTAGTGCGCGCCGGGCGCGTCGTCGCGATAGCCGCCCGGCCATTCGAACGACGCGAAGCCGTCGTGATCGTGCCCGCGCGGATCGACCTTCTGCGTCGACAGATCGGCGCGCGGCTTCGTGTAATCGTAGTCGGTGGTCTGGTGCTTGCCGACGCTCACCTCCTGCGCGGGCAGCCAGCTGTCGATATGCTCCTCGTCGGCGATCGCGGTGCGGTCGGACGCGATGTACGGAATCGTCTCGTAGCCGGGCAACGCGGTATGCGACGACATCGCGTCGCACAGCACCAGCGTGTGATGGTCCGCCGCGTGCCGGAAATAGAAATAGATGCCCTCGAACTCCATCAACCGCGACACGAACGCCGTGTCGGTTTCGTTGTACTGCACGCAGTATTCGCGCGGTGCATACGCTTCGGTCAGCTTGTTCTCGACAGGAAAACCATACGGCGCCAGCACCTCCTGCACGATCTCGGGCACGGTGCGGTTCTGGAAGATCCGGCAGTCGGAGCGGCGCGTCGCGAGCCACAGCCACGGGCGCACGATCAGCTCGTAGCCGTAGTGCCGCTCGGCGCGCCGTCCGGCCAGTGTCGCGCGCGCGATGATCCCGTTCAGGTAGCGCGTCGAGCGGTCCTGCTGTTCGATCCGGACGGTCACGGGTTTGCCGAGCAGATCCTTCAGCGACAGGCTGTGGCTGTCCGCCAGCGCCTCGATCCGGAATTCGAACAGGCGGCCGAGTGCCTCGCTGCCGTCGAGCGTATGAAATTTCAGGTCGTCGCCATGCGGGCTGTCGAGTATGAAGACGCGGTTCACGCCGTTGCCTCCTCGTCGAACCGGTAAACGAATTCGCCGTCGGCCGCGCTCACTTCGATCGACGCCAGCGTGCGGCCTTCGAGCGTCGCCTGCAGGATCGCGCGGCTGATGCGCGGCATCACGGTGTGCGTGAGGATCGCGTCGACCATCCGGCCGCCTGACTCGATGGTCCTGCAGCGTTCGACGATCAGCGCGGTCGCGGCGTCGGTGCAAAGCAGCCGGATGCCGTGGTGCAGGTCGATCCGCTGCTCGATCCAGCGCAACTGCAGCGCGACGATCCGGGCCAGCGTGGCATCGGTCAGCGGGTAATACGGCACGACGGTCAGCCGGCCGAGCAGCGCGGCCGGAAACACGTCGAGCAGCGGCGCGCGTAGCGCATCGGCGAGCGTCTGTGCGTTGGGCAGACGTTCGGGATCGCGGCACAGCTGCATCACGCGATCGGCGCCGACGTTCGACGTCAGCAGGATCACCGTATGCCGGAAATCGATGTCGCGTCCTTCGCCGTCTTCCATCCAGCCCTTGTCGAACACCTGGAAGAAAATCTCGTGCACGTCGCGGTGCGCCTTCTCGATCTCGTCGAGCAGCACGACGCTGTACGGACGGCGCCGCACGGCCTCGGTCAGCACTCCGCCCTGCCCGTAGCCGACATAGCCGGGCGGCGCACCCTTCAGCGTCGACACGGTATGCGCTTCCTGAAACTCGCTCATGTTGATCGTGATCGCGTTGTGTTCGCCGCCGTACAGCGTGTCGGCCAGCGCGAGCGCGGTTTCGGTCTTGCCGACGCCGGACGGCCCGCACAGCAGGAACACACCGTGCGGCTTGGCCGGATCGTCGAGCTTCGCGCGAGCGGTCTGGATCCGCTCGGCGATCAGTTCGACCGCATGCCGCTGGCCGACGACCCGTTCGCCGAGCGTATCGGCGAGCTTCAGCACGGCCTGGGTCTCGTCGCGCACCATCCGGCCGAGCGGGATGCCGGTCCAGTCGGCGACGACGGCCGCGATCGCATGCGCGTCGACCGCCGGCAGCACGAGTGGCGCGTCACCCTGTAGCTCGGCCAGCGTCTGCTGTCCGGCGGCGAGGCGGGATTGCGCGGCGGCGCGCGCGTCCGCATCGAGTTCACGTGACGGATCTTCGTCAAGCAATAACGCGCGCGCATCGACGATCGTCGTCAGCGCGTCGCGTTCGGCCTGCCAGCGCGCATCGAGCCGGTCGAGCGCGGCCTGCGCGGCGGCAATCGCGGTGTCGATCGCGTCGCGCCGCGCGGCGTCGCCGGTGCCGAGCGCGAATTCGCGCCCGATCCGCTCGTGTTCGACGCGCAGGCTGTCGATGCGGCGGCGCGCGTCCTCGATCGGCGCGGGCACCGCGTGCTGGCTGACGGCGACGCGCGCGCAGGCGGTGTCGAGCAGGCTGATCGCCTTGTCGGGCAACTGCCGCGCGGGGATATACCGGTGCGACAGCGCGACGGCGGCCTGCAGCGCATCGTCGAGCACGAGCACGCGGTGATGCGCTTCGAGCTTCGCGGCGAGCCCGCGCAGCATCGTCAGCGCGGCGTCCTCTTCCGGTTCGTGCACGTGCACGAGCTGGAAGCGGCGGGTCAGCGCCGGGTCCTTCTCGATGTACTGCTTGTACTCGGACCACGTGGTCGCGCCGATGGTCCGCAGCAAGCCGCGCGCGAGCGCCGGTTTCAGCAGGTTGGCGGCGTCGCCGGTGCCCGCCGCGCCGCCCGCGCCGACGAGCGTGTGCACTTCGTCGATGAACAGGATCACCGGCCGCTCGTTCGACATCGCTTCGTCGATCACGCCACGCAGCCGGCTCTCGAACTCGCCCTTCACGCCCGCGCCGGCCTGCAGCAGCCCGATGTCGAGCAAGTACAGCGCGACGTCGCGCAACGGCGGCGGCACGTCGCCGGCGGCGATCCGCAGCGCGAAGCCTTCG
>NZ_JAAGPL010000260.1:0-10127 GCF_017104785.1 Burkholderia sp. Ac-20353
GACCGTGCTCGATGCGGCGCCGCGGTTACTCGGCCGCGCGGTGCCGGCGTCGATCGCGGCGCGCGTGCACGCGCTGCATGCGCAGCATGGCGTGCAGATCCGCGTGAACCGGATGCCCGTCGCGATCGCGCGCGCGGCCGACGGCGCGCTGGCCGTCACGCTCGACGACGGCGGCACCCTCGTTGCCGATACGGTCGTGGTCGGTATCGGTATCGAGCCTGCCGACGAACTCGCGCGCGACGCGGGCCTCGCAGTCGATCGCGGCATCGTCGTGAACGCGCGGCTCGAGACGTCGGCGCCCGGCATCTACGCGGCCGGCGATGTCGCGGTGTTCCCGAGCGGCCTGTCGGGGCGGCCGATCCGGCAGGAAACCTGGCACGGCGCCGAGACGCAGGCGCGCGTCGCCGCGCGCAACATGCTTGGCGCCGACGAGCCGTATCGCGAAGTGCCGTGGTTCTGGTCCGATCAGTACGACGGCCAGTTGCAGGTTGCCGGGGAGCCGGCGCTCGGCGAGCAGGTGGTTGCGCGCACGCTTGGCGACGAAGACGAGATCCATTTCCACTTCGACGGCGGCGGTCGGCTCGTCGCGGCGAGCGGCTTTGGTCGTGCGTCCGGATTCGCGAAGGAGATGAAGCTCGCGCGGATGCTGGTCGAACGCGGGGCGGCGGTCACGCCGGCGGCCGTCGCGGATACGAGCGTGAAACTGAAGGCCCTGTTGTCGGGCTCGACTGGCGGGTAGGACGCGCGCGGCATGTAAAACAGCCCGCGGCCTTCCGGCGCGCGGGCTGTGTTGCGTGCGCAGTACGAACGATCGCGTCAGTGCGGCACGTGCAGCGTCAGGTACAGCCCGGCCGCGAGCGAGCCGCCGATCAGCGGGCCGATCACCGGAATCCACGCATAGCGCCAGTCGCTGTCGCGCTTGCCGGGGATCGGCAGAAGCGCGTGCATGATGCGCGGCGCGAGGTCGCGTGCGGGGCTCATCGCATAGCCGGTCGGGCCGCCGAGCGAGATGCCGATGCCGAGCACGAGCAGGCCGACGGGCAGCGCGTCGAGCGCGCCGAGCCCGACCTGCGGTGACGCGAGGTACAGCACGCCGAGGATCAGCACGAACGTGCAGATCGCTTCGGTCAGCACGTTGTGCCGGACGCTGCGGATCGCGGGCGCGGTGCAGAACACCGCGAGCTTCAGGTCGGCATTGGTTTCCTTCGCGAAGTGCTGGCGATACGCGAGCCACACGATCAGCGCGCCCGCCATCCCGCCGAGCATCTGCGCGAGGATGTAGCCGCCGACCTTCGACCACGCGAACTTGCCCGCTAGCGCGAGGCTGATCGTCACGATCGGGTTCAGGTGCGCGCCGCTGAACGACGCGGTCACGTAGACGGCGACGAATACGGCCATCGCCCAGCCCCACACGATCACGATCAGGTCCGCGCCCTTGCCCTTGGTGTTGGCGAGCAGCACGTTCGCGACCGCGCCATTGCCGAGCAGCACGAGGATCGCGGTGCCGATGAATTCTGCGAAATAAGGTGACATGTTGTCTCTCGTATGTCTTGGCGGACTCGCGCATGGCGCGGTCCGCCGGTCGTTGTTGTATTCGTTACGGATATCGAACGGTTACTGCGCGTCGTCGGCCCACGCCTTCGCGGCGCGCACCGCGCGCTGCCAGCCGGCCATGCACTGTTCGACCTGCTCCTTCTGCATCGACGGCGAGAAGCGGCGGTCGAGCTGCCACTGGCTGCGCAATTCGTCGAGGTTCTTCCAGTAGCCGATCGCGAGACCCGCGAGGTAGGCCGCACCGAGCGCAGTCGTCTCGGTGATCTGCGGGCGCACCGCGTCGACGCCGAGCAGGTCCGCCTGGAACTGCATCAGCAGGTTGTTCGCGCTCGCGCCGCCGTCGACGCGCAGCTCGCCGACGCTGATGCCCGAATCGGCCTCCATCGCCGCGAGCACGTCGAGCGACTGGTAAGCGATCGAATCGAGCGCCGCGCGTGCGAGGTGCGCGGACGTCGTGCCGCGCGTGACGCCGAACAGCGAGCCGCGCGCACGGGCGTTCCAGTGCGGCGCGCCGAGGCCGGCGAACGCGGGCACGAGGTACACGCCGTCGGTGTGCGGCACGCTCTCGGCGAGCGCTTCGATCTCGGCCGCGCTCTTGATGATGCCCATCCCGTCGCGCAGCCACTGCACGACCGCGCCCGCGATGAAGATGCTGCCTTCGAGCGCGTACTGCACGTCGTCGCCGATCTGCCACGCGATCGTCGTCACGAGGTTGTTCTTCGACTCGATCGGCTTGTCGCCGGTGTTCATCATCAGGAAGCAGCCGGTGCCGTAGGTGTTCTTCACCATGCCCGACGTCGTGCACATCTGGCCGAACAGTGCGGCCTGCTGGTCGCCCGCGATGCCCGCGAGCGGGATCTTCGATGCGAACACGGTGGTCTTCGTGTGGCCGTAGATTTCCGACGACGCCTTCACTTCCGGCAGCATGCTGCGCGGGATGTCGAGCAGTTCGAGCAGCTCGTCGTCCCACTGGCGCGTATGGATGTTGAACAGCATCGTGCGCGACGCGTTCGTCACGTCGGTCACGTGCAGCTCGTGCTTCGTGAAGTTCCACACGAGCCAGCTGTCGACGGTTCCGAACGCGAGTTTGCCTTGGCGCGCCTTGTCGCGCGCGCCCGGCACGTTGTCGAGAATCCAGCGGATCTTGGTGCCGGAGAAGTACGAATCGATTGGCAGGCCCGTCTTCGCGCGCACCTTCGCTTCGAGCCCCTGTGCCTTCAGCGAATCGCAGAAATCGGCCGTGCGGCGGTCCTGCCAGACGATCGCGTTGTAGACGGGCTGGCCCGTCTCGCGATCCCAGACGATCGTCGTCTCGCGCTGGTTGGTGATGCCGATCGCGGCGATCGACGTGCCGTTCAGGCCCGTGCGCGTGACGGCCTCGGCCGCGACGCCTGCCTGGGTCGACCAGATTTCCTGCGGGTCATGCTCGACCCAGCCGGGTTGCGGGTAGATCTGCTCGAATTCTTTCTGCGCGATCGACACGATGTTGCCCTGGCGATCGAACAGCATCGCGCGGGAGCTCGTCGTGCCCTGGTCGAGCGCGAGGATGTACTGATCCTGCATGTCTCTCATCTCCATCCGTGATTGGCTTAGTTGTGATGCGCGCCGCACGAGGCGGCGCGTTTGGGTGAGGCTGATTGCGTGAATCTGATACGCGGTCAAGCGTGATGCGCGTGACGCGCGGCGAACCACGCGTCGAGCGCGGCCGTCACGTCGTCGAGGGTGCCCGGCGCGACGTGCAGCCCGAGCTTCGAACGGCGCCACAGCACGTCCTGCGCGCAGGTCGCCCATTCGACGTCCCGCAGGTAGCGCAGTTCGGCTTCGTGGATGCCCGGCGCGATCACGAGGCCGAGATCGGCCAGCGACTTCGCGTGGCCGACCACGCGTTCGGCGCGCGTGCCGTACGCGCGCGCATAGCGGCGCGCGAGCGTGGCGGGCAGCCACGGATGACGCTTCGCGAACTGGTCCGCGAATGCGTCGAATCTTGCATTGGCGATGTCGCCGCCCGGCAGCGGTGCACCGGCCGTCCACGGCTTGTCGTCGCGGCCGAGCGCGCGTGACAGCAGGTCGCCGGCTTCCTCGGCGAGCTTGCGGAACGTCGTGATCTTGCCGCCGAACACCGACAGCAGCGGCGCACCGGCGCCATCGTCCATCTCGAGCCGGTAGTCGCGCGTGACGGCCGACGCACTCGCCGCGTTCTCGTCCTCGAGCAGCGGGCGCACGCCCGAATACGTCCAGTGGACATCGGCCGGCGCGATCTTGCGCTTGAAATAGCGGTTGATCGAATCGCACAGGTATTGCGTCTCGTCGCGATCGATCGCGACCTTCGCCGGATCGTTCGTGTACTCGACGTCGGTCGTGCCGATCAGCGTGAAATCGTGCTCGTACGGAATCGCGAAGATGATCCGCTTGTCCGGATTCTGGAAGATGTACGCGTGGTCGTGATCGAACAGGCGGCGCGTGATGATGTGGCTGCCCTTCACGAGCCGCACGCTGTGCTGTGCGCCGCGGCCGAGCGCGCCGTGCAGCACTTCGCCGACCCACGGGCCGGCCGCGTTCGCGATCGCGCGGGCGCGCACGACACGGATCGAGCCATCCGCGAGCTGGAGCCGCGCTTGCCATTCGTCACCGGTCCGCTCGGCGGACACGAGCTTGGTGCGCGTCAGGATCTCGGCGCCGCGCTCCTTCGCGTCGAGCGCGTTCAGCACGACGAGGCGCGCGTCGTCGACCCAGCCGTCGGAGTACACGAAGCCGCGCTTGATCGAATCGATCAGCGGCGCGCCGGCCGGATGGCGGCGCATGTCGATGCCGCGCGAGCCGGGCAGCAGCTCGCGCTTCGCGAGGTGATCGTAGAGGAACAGGCCGATGCGGATCAGCCACGCGGGCCGCAGGTTCGGCATGTGCGGCATCACGAAGCGCAGCGGCCACATGATGTGCGGGGCCGCGCGCAGCAGCGTCTCGCGTTCTTGCAGCGCCTTGCGCACGAGCCCGAATTCGTTGTACTCGAGATAGCGCAGGCCGCCGTGAATCAGCTTCGTGCTGCACGACGACGTGTGCGACGCGAGGTCGTCCTGCTCGCACAGGACGACCGACAGGCCGCGGCCGGCCGCATCCCGCGCGATGCCCGCGCCGTTGATGCCGCCGCCGACGACGAGCAGATCGTAGCGATTCGGTTGAGTCACCTGCTGTCCTTATCGTCTGATGGAAGTTAGCGAACACAAAATGTTCGAATTCGAAATTTAGCGAACGAATTCGAAAAAGTAAAGTTCGAAAAAAGAGGGGCAGGTGGCGCGGCGCGCGATCCCGGACGATACTTGTCGGATCGACCGTTTCGTGAGGTGAGTCATGCGTATTGGGATGTGGGCCGGCGCGCTGGCCGTGATGCTGGCGGGCTGCGGCGGCATGCCGCCGCTCGGCGGGAGCTGGCGCGCGCCGTCATTCGCGGATCTGCAGACGTCGTGCGGCGGCACGGCACGCGACTGGGGCGTGGATGCGCAGCCCGTCTATTCGATGCTCTACGACGCGTATGTCGCGAAACGCTACCGCGGGCTGTCGGAGCCGGACTATTGCACGTTCGTAAACGAACTTTCGGTGCGTTATGCGGCGCCGGGCGCACCGGCGCGGGCCGGCTGGGTCACGTATTTCAACGATGCGCGCGCGAAGGCGGTGAGCTGGCGTGCAGCCGTCGACCCGACGCTGCGCGGCGGCTGAGCGTCGTCGATTGAACGAGGCGGGGAGCGGCGCGCGGCCGGGAGCCGGCCGGCGCGGTCAGGTCAGTCAGGAATAGCGGTATTTGATGGAGCGCAGCGCCGCGTCGCCCGTTTCGGTTACGCAGTATTTGCGTCCCGATCCGAGCCCTTCCAGGCGGACGAGTTGCTGCTCCAGCAGCGCGTCGAGTTCATCGCGTTCCATGTTGGCCTGATCGGGAGCGTCCTTCACAAGCAATAGCGTGGCGAATTCATGCGGACTCAGCATCGTTCTCTCCATGGCAATCGGACTGCCCACACCTTAGGCCCAGGGGGCCGGGGCGTGATACCCAGCGGGGTATGGCTTGGGGGGAAAAGCTGTAATTCGCCGGTCCAATGTTTCACCCGCGCTTTGGCACGAGCGGGGCGGGCAAACGGGCCGGGGAACTGGAGTCTAGTCGAGCGCGCGGGCAACGCCAAATCGTGCCCCATTAATTTTCAGTTTGACACGCAGGCCCGCTGCAAGCGGTTGGGCCGAACCGCCAACTTCTTGATTTCACTTGAAGTTTTGGGTGCGGCGCAGCATGGCGCCGGTCATTCCCGCCGCTCATTCCCGTCGGCTATTCCGCCACGTACACCTGGGTGCCCGCGGCGGCGATCGTCTCGTCCATCTCCGGCGGCAGCGGCTTGTCGGTGAACAGCGCGTGCACCTGGCTCAGGTGGCCCTGGCGCACGAGCGCCGGCCGGCCGACCTTCGAGTGGTCGGCGACGAGGTAGACGGTGCGCGCGTGCTGCATGATCGCCTCGGCGACGCGCACCTCGCGCGTGTCGAAGTCGCGCAGCGTGCCGTCAGTCTCGATCGCCGACGTGCCGATGATCGCGTAGTCGACCTTGAACTGGCGGATGAAGTCGATCGCGAGCTCGCCGACGATCCCCTTGTCCCACGGCCGCACGATGCCGCCCGTGATCAGCACTTCGCAGTCCGGGTAGCCGCTCATCATCGACGCGACATTCAGGTTGTTCGTGATCACGTGCAGCCCGTGGTGGCGGTTCAGCGCGCGCGCGACTTCCTCGGTCGTCGTGCCGAGGTTGATGAACAGCGATGCCTGGTCGGGGATGTGCGACGCGGCGAGCGCCGCGATGCGCCGCTTCTCGTCGTGGAACATCCGCTGCCGCGCGGTGTACGACACGTTCTCGGAACTCGTCGGCAAGCTCGCGCCGCCGTGGTAGCGGCGCAAGAGGTTCAGGTCGGCGAGCCAGTTGACGTCGCGGCGGATCGTCTGCGGCGTCACGGCGAAGTGCGCGGCGAGATCGTCGACGGTCACGAAGCCGTCGCGCTGCACCCATTCGAGCAATTCCTGCTGGCGCGCGTTGAGGGTGAGGCGGGGATCTCGGGTCATGTCGGCGGCGAAGTCGTGAAGACAGAGCGGCTATTGTAAGGGTGTTCGGGCAGCATGCCGGACGCGGCCGGACGCGACGGCATGGAGAATTCATGTGCAAAGTGCATGGATTCATGTGACAAATGAATTTGCGTGATCGCGCCGATCGCGCTGCAATGGCGGATTGTCCGCGTTCGCGCGCTCACGCAGTTTCCGACGAGGTGGAACCGATGACCGGCTTCAACTGGCACAACCCGTATCCGACGACGCGCATTCCGGTGTTCGCGCGCAATGTGGTTTCGACGTCGCATCCGCTGGCCGCGCAGGCGGGCCTGCGGATGCTGTGGAAAGGCGGCAACGCGGTCGATGCGGCGCTGGCCGCCGCGGCCGCGATCACGGTCGTCGAGCCCGTGTCGTGCGGGCTCGGTGGCGATGCGTTCGCGCTCGTGTGGGACGGCGGGAAGCTGCACGGGTTGAACGCGTCGGGCGTCGCGCCGGCCGCGTGGAATGTCGATTATTTCCGCCGGCGTCACGGCGACGGAGCGCCGGGCCTGGCACGCAAGCCGACGCGTGGCTGGGACACGGTCACCGTGCCGGGCGTCGTCGCGGGCTGGGAAGCGCTGCACGCGAAGTTCGGCTCGCTGCCGTTCGCCGACCTGCTCGAGCCCGCGATCGAGATCGCCGAGCGCGGCTATGCGGTGCCGCCGATCGTCGCGCGCAAGTGGGCGGCCGCGGTGCCCGAGCTGCAAGGCTTGCCGGGCTTCGCCGACACCTTCATGCCGCGCGGGCGTGCGCCCGAAATCGGCGAGCGCGTGTGTCTGCCCGGGCATGCACAGACGCTGCGTGCGCTCGCGAAGGACGGCGCGCGCGCGTTCTACGACGGGGCGCTCTCCGAACGAATCGCTGCGTTCGCGCGCGACGGCGGCGGCGCGCTCACCGAAGCCGACCTGCGTGCGTACCGGCCGGAATGGGTCGAGCCGATCGGCAAGCGCTTTCGCGGCCGCACGATCCACGAGATCCCGCCGAACGGGCAGGGCATCGCCGCGCTGATCGCGCTCGGGATCGCCGAGCATGCGGGCGCAACCGAATGGCCGGTCGACTCGCCGGAATCGCAGCATCTGCAGATCGAGGCAATGAAGCTCGCATTCGCGGACGTCTACCGTTACGTCGCCGACCCGCGCGCAATGGACGTGACGCCCGCGCAGATGCTGGACGACGCTTACCTCGCCGAACGCGCGAAGCTGATCGACCCCGCGCGAGCGACGCACTTCGCGGCCGGCCGGCCGCATTCGGGCGGCACGATCTACCTGTCGGCGGCCGACGAGCGCGGGATGATGGTGAGCTTCATCCAGTCGAACTACATGGGCTTCGGCTCGGGTCTCGTCGTGCCGGGCACCGGGATCGCGTTGCAGAATCGCGGGCACGGCTTCTCGATGGACCCTGCGTCGCCGAACGTCGTCGCGGGCGGCAAGCGGCCGTTCCATACGATCATCCCGGCCTTCGTCACCGAGGAGGTCGACGGACGCACCGAGGCCGTGATGAGCTTCGGCGTGATGGGCGGCGACATGCAGCCGCAAGGCCATCTGCAGACCATCGTGCGGATGCTCGGCTACGGCCAGCAGCCGCAGGCCGCATGCGATGCGCCGCGCTGGAAGGTCAACCGCGACTTCTCGCTCGACGTCGAGTCGAGCATGGACCGTGCGACGGTCGATGCGCTCGCCGCGCGCGGCCATGCGATCAAGTCGATTGACGATCCTTACATGGATTTCGGCTCCGGCCAGTTCGTGTGGCGGCTCGATCGCACCGATCCCGAGCGCGGCTACGTGGCCGCGAGCGACAGCCGGCGCGACGGGCTGGCGGCCGGTTTCTGACGGTTCGCTTCCACGTGCATGCGCAACGGGCGGCCGAATGGCCGCCCGTTTCGTTTGTGCGGCCGGGCTCGAAGGACTCGTCTAACGAACGGCAATATGCGTCGCGGAACTGCGCGTGTCGAGTACGGTCAGTGCTTTGAAGCACGAACATCAAAGTCCGGCTAAGATTCCAGAATGGTCCTGGCCGGACCGATTCCTACAACATCAAGCAATAACGCCGCCTCCGGGGCGGCCGCTGCCCATGCCGCATACGTGGGGCGGCTGCCGGATGGGGCGCCTGGGAGCGCAACACCATGCAGACTGAAACGACGCATGTCATGCCGTGGCGAATCGAGGACATCGACCTGAACCGGATCGATCGTCAGCGCGCCGCCGCGAACGAGGATCTGCTTTTGCTGCTGTGCGCGGCGTCGTTCATCGAAAGCGGTTCGGATCTCTACACGAGCAACCTGAGCGAGTTCTTCAACGACGATCCGGAAGTGTCGGCGTGGCTCAACAATGCATGGGAGCACGAAGAATTGCAGCACGGCCGCGCGCTGAAGGCCTACATCGGGCACGTGTGGCCGGAGTTCGACTGGGATACTGCGTTCGCGAACTTCTTCGACGAGTATTCGAAGACCTGCTCGATCGACGCGTTCGAGAAGACCCGCGCGCTCGAGATGGTCGCGCGCTGCGTCGTCGAGACGGGCACCGCGACGCTCTATCGCGCGATCAACGATTGCTCGGACGAGCCCGTGCTGAAGGAAATCACCGACAACATCCGCACCGACGAAGTGCGCCACTACAAGCACTTCTTCAAATATTTCAAGAAGTACAACCAGCTCGAGGGTAACGGCCGGCTCGCGGTGCTCGGCGCGCTGATGCGCCGCGTGCTGGAGATCAGGAACGAGGATTCGGAGATCGCGCTGCGCCACGTGTTCGCGATGCGCTATCCGGGCCGCATCGGCGACACCGAATACAACCGCGCGCGCGCCGCGCGCGTCAACGCGCTCGTGCGGCGCAACCTGTCGGCGGACATGTGCATCAAGATGCTGCTGAAGCCGCTCGAGCTGCCCGCGAAGATTCAGCCGGGCGTCCACTATCCGCTCGTGAAGCTCACGCAGCACGTGTTCTTTCGCTGATCCGTCCACGGCCGCGCCCGTCGCGCGTATGCTGCGGCATCATCCGCTGATCGACGAGGCCGCCCCATCATGACCGATACGCATCGCCACGCACTCGAGCAATGGACGTTCGACGCGTGGCCGCCTGCCGTCGTGTCGCTGTTCGACGGCACCGCGCTCGACCGCAAGGCCGATGTCGCGGTGTCGCTGATCGTCGCGACCGATGATGGCCAGCTGCGCACGACGCTGTTGAGTGTCGGGGAAATCTACGCGCGCGACGCACGCGTGCTGCTGCTCGCGCTATGGCCGCAATCGCGCGCGGCGCGCGCGCTCGCGCAACGTCGCGCGGCCGCACTGACGCTCGTCGCCGACGGCGCGTTCCATCAGGCTCAACTGGAAATCGAACCGCTCGAAGGCGACTTCGGCGGGCTCGCGGGGTTCGCGGCGACGATCGCGCACGGCGATGCGCAGCGCGTCGGCTATGCGCGTCTCGCGACGGGCGTCACGTTCGCGCTGGAAGGGGAGGATGGGGCGCGC
>NZ_JAAGPL010000261.1:0-241 GCF_017104785.1 Burkholderia sp. Ac-20353
GGGTCATTAAAAAAAAAAAAAAAAAAAAAAAAAGTGTTGATATATAGAATAACAGAAAAAAAAAACAAGGCATAATGAGAACACGAATGAGAGGATAGAGTGAATACAGACGAGTAAGAAGTAACAGATGTGGTGGAGATAGACATGTGTTATGGGAACGCAGTGTGTGTACAAGACACTGAGTCAGTACGAGTGATAGAGGTGAGGCACTGATGATCGAGCAATGACAGATCTATGAAAA
>NZ_JAAGPL010000262.1:0-10428 GCF_017104785.1 Burkholderia sp. Ac-20353
TTCGGCGTCAGCCACTTCAGCACGTGCTGCGGCAGTTCGTCGAAGAACCGCGAGCGCACGTTGTAACGCGTTTGCCCGTGCAGCATCCGGCTCTGCGCGAACGACAGGTAGAGCCGCTCCTTCGCGCGCGTGATCGCGACGTACATCAGGCGCCGCTCTTCCTCGCGTCCGGCGGCTTCCATCGCGCTGTTCTCGTGCGGGAACAGCCCCTCCTCGAGACCGGTGATGAACACCGCCGCGAACTCGAGCCCCTTCGCCGCGTGCACGGTCATCAGCTGCACCGCGTCCTGCCCGGCCTGCGCCTGGTTGTCGCCGGCCTCGAGCGACGCGTGCGACAGGAAGCCCGCGAGCGGCGTCATCGTATCAGGGTTCTGCGCGGGGTCGCCGAGCGCGGCCGGGTCCAGCACGTCGGTTGCCGCGCCGTCCGGCGCCGCGGCGATTTCCGGCGCGGCGATCGCGCCCGCGCGCAGCGGGATCGAGCGGGCCGGCGTGTCGAGACCGTAGCCCTCCTCGCTGACGAACGCGGTCGCCGCGTTGACGAGTTCCTGCAGGTTCTCGAGCCGGTCCTGGCCTTCGCGCTCGCCCTGGTAGAAATCGGCGAGACCGCTCGCGCGCACGACGTACTCGACCGTCTCGGGCAGGCTCATCTGCTGCGTGTCGGCACGCATCTTCGCGACCAGGTTCGCGAACGCGCCAAGGCTCGTGCCGGCCTTGCCCGTCACGTACGGGATCGCGGCGGCCATCGCGCAGTTGTAGAGCCGCGCGGCATCCGCGAGCTGCTCGATCGAGCGCGCGCCGATGCCGCGCGCCGGGAAGTTCACGACGCGCGCGAACGCGGTGTCGTCGTTCGGGTTGTCGATCAGGCGCAGGTACGCGAGCGCGTGCTTGATTTCCTGCCGCTCGAAGAAGCGCAGCCCGCCGTACACGCGGTACGGGATGCCGGCCGTCATCAGCGTGTGCTCGATCGCCCGCGACTGCGCGTTGCTGCGGTACAGGACCGCGGCTTCGCTGCGCGCCATGCCGGTGTTGATCAGCGAGCGGATCTCCTCGACGATCCAGCCGGCCTCCTGCGAGTCGGTGGACGCCTCGTACACGCGCACGGGCTCGCCGTGGCCGGCGTCGGTGCGCAGGTTCTTGCCGAGCCGGTGCGCGTTGTTCGAGATCAGCTGGTTCGCCGCGTCGAGGATGTTGCCGTGCGACCGGTAGTTCTGCTCGAGCTTGATCAGGTTGCGCACGCGGAACTCGTCCTCGAAGTCACGCATGTTGCCAACGTTTGCGCCGCGGAACGCGTAGATCGACTGGTCGTCGTCGCCGACCGCGAAGATCGCGTTCTGGCCGCCCGCGAGCAGCTTGAGCCACGCGTACTGCAGCTTGTTCGTATCCTGGAACTCGTCGACGAGGATGTGCCTGAAGCGCGCCTGGTAATGCGCACGCAGCGGCGGGTTGTGCGCGAGCAGCTCGTAGCAGCGCAGCAGCAGCTCGGGGAAGTCGACGACGCCTTCGCGCTGGCACTGCTGGTCGTACGCCTGGTAGAGCTCGACGAACTTGCGGTTGAAGCTGTCGGTCGCGTCGACCTTGTCCGGGCGCAGCCCCTGCTCCTTCGCGTTGTTGATGAAATACTGGACGTTCTTCGGCGGATACTTCTCGTCGTCGACATTCGCGGCCTTCATCAGCCGCTTGATCGCGGACAGCTGGTCGGCCGTGTCGAGGATCTGGAACGTCTGCGGCAGGCCCGCGTCGCGGTAGTGCGCGCGCAGCATCCGGTTGCACAGCCCGTGGAACGTGCCGATCCACATCCCGCGCGTATCGATCGGCATCATCGCCGACAGGCGCGCCATCATCTCGCGCGCGGCCTTGTTCGTGAAGGTGACGGCGAGCACCGTCGATGGCGACGCGTAGCCGTGCTGGATCAGCCACGCGATCCGCGTGATCAGCACGCGGGTCTTGCCGCTGCCCGCCCCCGCGAGGATCAGCGCCGGTTCGTTCGGCAACGTGACGGCGGCGTATTGTTCAGGGTTCAGGTTGGCGAGCAGATCGGGCATGGAGCGGCAGCGGACGTGCGTAAGGAAAGCGGACCCGCCATTATAAGTCCGCCGCGCGCGATGCTCGGACTGTCGCGTGCAATCCCCCTGCCGATCCACGCGATGCCGCGCCGCGACGGGCGCTCGACGCGCCCGCGCGGGCCGGGCGATGGCTGGTCGATGTGCATCCATTTATAATCGTCGGATTCAGCATCCAATTCACGCCATTTTCAGCAGATTTCCGACCATGAGCGACAGCACGCTTGCGAAGAGTTTCGAGCCCCACACCATCGAGTCCCAATGGGGGCCGGAGTGGGAAAAACGCGGCTATGCCGCCCCGGCGTTCGATCCGGCCAAGCCTGATTTCGCGATCCAGCTGCCGCCGCCGAACGTCACGGGCACGCTGCACATGGGGCACGCGTTCAACCAGACGATCATGGACGGCCTCACGCGCTACCACCGGATGCTCGGCGAGAACACGCTGTGGGTGCCGGGCACCGACCACGCGGGGATCGCGACCCAGATCGTCGTCGAGCGCCAGCTCGATGCGCAGGGCGTGTCGCGCCATGACCTCGGCCGCGAGAAATTCGTCGAGCGCGTGTGGGAATGGAAGGAGCAATCCGGCTCGACGATCACGGGCCAGGTGCGCCGCCTCGGCGCATCGCCGGACTGGTCGCGCGAATACTTCACGATGGACGACAAGATGTCGGCCGCCGTGCGCGACGTGTTCGTCACGCTCTATGAACAGGGCCTGATCTACCGCGGCAAGCGCCTCGTCAACTGGGATCCGGTACTGCTGACCGCGGTGTCCGACCTCGAGGTCGCGAGCGAAGAGGAAAACGGCCACCTGTGGCACATCCGCTATCCGCTCGTCGACGGCTCGGGCACGCTGACGGTTGCGACCACCCGCCCCGAGACGATGCTCGGCGACGTCGCGGTGATGGTCCACCCGGAAGACGAGCGCTACAAGCACCTGATCGGCCAGTTCGTGAAGCTGCCGCTGACCGACCGCGAGATCCCGGTGATCGCCGACGACTACGTCGACCTCGAATTCGGCACCGGCGTCGTGAAGGTCACGCCCGCGCACGATTTCAACGACTACCAGGTCGGCCTGCGCCACAATTTCGCGCCGATCGAGATCCTGACGCTCGACGCGAAGATCAACGACAACGGCCCCGAGCAATACCGCGGCCTCGACCGCTTCGACGCGCGCAAGGCGATCGTCGCCGATCTCGACGCGCAGGGCTTCCTCGAATCCGTGAAGCCGCACAAGCTGATGGTGCCGCGTGGCGACCGCACGGGCGTCGTGATCGAGCCGATGCTGACCGACCAGTGGTTCGTCGCGATGACGAAGCCGGCGCCGGAAGGCACGTTCAACCCTGGCAAGTCGATCACCGACGTGTCGCTCGACGTCGTGCGCAACGGCCAGATCAAGTTCGTGCCGGAAAACTGGACGACCACCTACTACCAGTGGCTCGAGAACATCCAGGACTGGTGCATCTCGCGCCAGCTGTGGTGGGGCCACCAGATCCCCGCGTGGTATGGCGAGAACGGCGAGGTATTCGTCGCACGCAACGAGGAAGACGCGCGCGCGCAGGCCGCCGCGAAGGGCTACACGGGCGCGCTGAAGCGTGACGACGACGTGCTCGACACGTGGTTCTCGTCGGCGCTCGTGCCGTTCTCGTCGCTCGGCTGGCCGAACGAAACGCCGGAGCTCGCGCACTTCCTGCCGTCGTCGGTGCTCGTCACCGGCTTCGACATCATCTTCTTCTGGGTCGCCCGGATGGTGATGATGACGACCCACTTCACGGGCAAGGTGCCGTTCCACACCGTCTACGTGCACGGCCTCGTGCGCGACGCGGAAGGCCAGAAGATGTCGAAGAGCAAGGGCAACACGCTCGACCCGATCGACATCGTCGACGGCATCGACCTCGAGACGCTGGTCGCGAAGCGCACGACGGGCCTGATGAACCCGAAGCAGGCCGCGACGATCGAGAAGAAGACGCGCAAGGAATTCCCGGACGGCATCGCCGCGTTCGGCACCGACGCGCTGCGCTTCACGATGGCGTCGATGGCGACGCTCGGCCGCAACGTGAACTTCGACCTCGCGCGCTGCGAAGGCTACCGCAACTTCTGCAACAAGCTGTGGAACGCGACGCGCTTCGTGCTGATGAACTGCGAAGGCCACGACTGCGGGCTCGACAAGCCGGAAGTGTGCGGCGCGGGCGACTGCGGCCCGGGCGGCTACCTCGACTTCTCGGCGGCCGACCGCTGGATCGTGTCGCTGCTGCAGCGCACCGAAGCCGACATCGCGAAGGGCTTCGCCGACTACCGCTTCGACAATATCGCGACCAGCATCTACAAGTTCGTGTGGGACGAATACTGCGACTGGTATCTCGAACTCGCGAAGGTGCAGATCCAGAACGGCACGCCCGAGCAGCAGCGCGCGACGCGCCGCACGCTGCTGCGCGTGCTGGAAACGGTGCTGCGCCTCGCGCACCCGATCATCCCGTTCATCACCGAGGCACTCTGGCAGAAGGTCGCGCCGCTGGCGGGCCGCTATCCGCAGGGCAAGGCCGACGGTGAGGCATCGCTGATGACGCAGGCGTACCCGCTCGCCGATCTCAAGAAAATCGACGAGGCGTCCGAACAATGGACGGCCGACCTGAAGGCGATCATCGACGCATGCCGCAACCTGCGCGGCGAGATGAACCTGTCGCCGGCGACCAAGGTGCCGCTGCTCGCGGCCGGCGACGCCGAGCGCCTGCGCTCGTTCGCGCCGTACATCCAGGCCCTCGCTCGCCTGTCCGACGTGCAGATCCTCGCGGACGAAGCGACACTCGACAAGGAAGCGCACGGCGCGCCGATCGCGATCGTCGGTCAGAACAAGCTGGTGCTGAAGGTGGAAATCGACGTCGCGGCCGAGCGCGAGCGGCTGTCGAAGGAAGTCGCGCGCCTGACGGGCGAGATCGCCAAGTGCAGCGCGAAGCTCGGCAACGACGCGTTCGTCGCGAAGGCGCCGCCGGCGGTGGTCGAGCAGGAGCAGAAACGGCTTGCCGAGTTCCAGAGCACGCTCGCGAAACTCAGCGCGCAGCTCGAACGCCTGCCCGCGTAACAAACAGTAAGGTCATTTGCGTTCACTATAATTCGCAAATGACCCTAGAGTCGATTAAAGGAACAAAGGATCGATCATGTTGAAAGTCACCAAGGCAGTCTTCCCGGTCGCCGGCCTGGGCACGCGCTTCCTGCCCGCGACGAAGGCCAGCCCGAAGGAAATGCTGCCCGTCGTCGACAAACCCCTGATCCAGTACGCGGTCGAGGAAGCGATTGCGGCGGGCATCACGGAGATGATCTTCGTCACCGGGCGCAGCAAGCGCGCGATCGAGGACCATTTCGACAAGTCATACGAGATCGAGGCTGAACTCGAGGCACGCGGCAAGGACAAGCTGCTCGAGCTGGTGCGCAGCATCAAGCCGAGCCACGTCGACTGCTTCTACGTGCGCCAGCCGGAAGCGCTCGGCCTCGGCCACGCGGTGCTGTGCGCGGAGAAGCTCGTCGCGGACAACCCGTTCGCGGTGATCCTCGCCGACGACCTGCTCGACGGCAACCCGCCCGTGATGAAGCAGATGGTCGACGTGTTCGACCACTATCACAGCTCGGTGATCGGCGTCGAAGAGATCCCGCCGTCGGACACGAAGTCGTATGGCATCGTCGACGGCAAGGAATGGGAAGAGTCGATCATCAAGATGTCGGCGATCGTCGAGAAGCCGGCGCCCGAAGTCGCGCCGTCGAACCTCGGCGTGGTCGGCCGCTACGTGCTGAAGCCGCGGATCTTCGATCACCTGCGCGCGCTGAAGCCGGGCGCCGGCGGCGAGCTGCAGCTGACGGACGCGATCCAGGCGCTGCTCGCGGACGAGCAGGTGCTGGCCTACAAGTACCAGGGCACGCGCTACGACTGCGGCAGCAAGCTCGGCTACCTGAAGGCGACCGTCGAATTCGCGCTGCGCCACCCCGAAGTCGCGACGGACTTCGAGGCCTACCTGCGCTCGCGCGGCGTCGATCAGCCCGCTGCCTGAGTAGCGGCTTGATTACCGGCTGAATATCGCCCAAGTACTACCGGAGGCCGCGGCACCGCGGGCTCCGGCAACGGGCGCCGCGCTCAGTGCGCGGCGGCCGGTTTCACCGAGACGACGCCCGGCATCCCGCCCGCGTCGTCTTTTTTCGTCTTCACGAGCCAGCCGCCGCCTGCGTCGTACGGCAGCTTCGCGAGCGCGCTCTTCACGAGCACCGGCGCCGCCTGCTGCGCGCCCGGCTCACGGTCGCGCAGCGCCGCCGACACGCGGTACACATCCGCGCCCGACTTCGCATCGACGAAACGCAGCGTCAGCACGTGGCGGTAGACCTTGCTCGCGAACGGCAGCCCGAACGGTGCCGGCCCGTCGGTCGCGACGCACGCGCTGCTCGCGCCGCCGCACTGCTCGGCCGTCGTCGCGACTGCCGCAGGTTGTGTCGCATAGGCGATCGACAGCCGGTAGCGCGCGTCGTTGAGCGGCTGCGCGTCGAAACCGCGGCGCGCGAGCTCGTCGTGCACGAGCGTCTCGAGCTGCCGGTATTGCGCGTCGTCCGCCTGCGCGGCCGTGCGCGCGAACCCGTAGCCGTGCGCACCCGACGCGAACACGTCCGGCTGGCCGACCGCGGTCACGCCGGCCGTCATGCCGGCGCAGCCCGTCAACAGCGCCGCCGCAAGCGCAGCCGCCGTCCATTCGATTTTCATGACTTTCCCCAAATGCTTGCCGCCGCGCCCGCCCTGTCAGGCCGGCGGCTCGTCGATCGCGGGCAGCGCCACCGTCACCGCGGTGCCAACGCCCACTTTGCTGTCGACCGACACGCTGCCGCCATGGCGCGTGACGACCGTCTTCACGAATGCCATGCCGAGCCCCGATCCGGAAATCTCGGGCCGTTCGCCGGCATGGAACCGCTTGAAACGTTCGAACAGATGCCGCTGATCTTCCGGCGCAATGCCGTACCCCTGATCGCGAATCGTACAGAACATCCGCTTCGATGCGTGGTCGACCGTCAGCGTACACGCGATGACGGTATCGGCCGGACTGTACTTGACCGCGTTGTTCAGCAGGTTCACGAACGCGCGCGTGATCAGCGAACGGTCCGCGTGTACCCAGCCCATTTCGTTGCCGACGTCGGTATCGATGCGGATGCGCTTCGCCTGCGCCTGCGGCCACACCTCGTCGCACGCGTCGATCAGCACGTCGACGAAACTCGTCGCCTCGAGCTGGTACACCTGCGATTCCGCCCGCGCGAGCTGCACGAACTCGTCGGCGAGCGACAGCGCGCGTTGCGCATAGCGCTCGATGCGCGCGAGCAGCCCGCGCACGTCGTCGGACTCGACGCGCTGCCGCTCGATCTCGACGAGCGCGAGGATCGACGACTGCGGCGAACGCATGTCGTGCGACAGCAGGTGCAGCGCCTCCTCGCGCTGGCGCTCGGCGGCATGCAGCTCGGTCACGTCGACGAGGCCGGCGATCCAGCCCGTCACCCGCCCCTGCGCGTTCGTGCAAGGCGCGTAGCGTAGCAGATGATCGCGGCCGTCGCGATCGCGCACTTCGATGCCGCGCGCCATCGCGTCGCTTTCCGCCTCGAGTGTCGGGTCGAGCGCGGCCGGCCAGTGCTGGCGGATCTCCGCGTCGTGCTCGGGATTGCCTTCGACGGTCTTGACGAAGGTCAGTTCGCCGAGCACAGCGCGCAGCGGGCGCCCTTCCGGCAGCGCGAGCCGCGACCCGTAGCGTTTCGCCGCGTGGTTTGCGATCAGCACGGTGCCGGCGAGGTCGGTGACGAAAATCGGCTCGGGCATGCTGTCGAGGCTGTCCCACACGAAGCGCTTCATGTCCTGCACGCGCTGCGCGGCCTGCGCCATCAGCGCCATCTGCCGTTCCAGCACGTCGCCGCCGACGCTGCGCGTGCGCGGCGCCTCCGGCAGCAGGTGCGGCTCGTCCGCGAGCCGTTGCAGCTCGCGACGCAGGTACGACATCGTCATCTCGAGCCGGCGCCAGTTCCAGATCGGATACACGGCGACCAGCCCGAAGATCGCGGGCGCGGGCGACAGCCACAGCCGTGCTTCGTACAGCAGCGCCGCGCTCGCGACGACGGACAGCACGGCCAGACTCAGCGTCAGCAGCAGCGCGCGCCACGGCGACAGCATCAGGAAGCCCGCGAGCAGCACCGCGAGCGGCAGCAGCGACACCGCAAACAGCCCCGCGCGCCGCACCGGCGAGATCGCGCGGCCCGTCGTCAGCATGTCGAGCACGCCGGCGTGGATGTAGACCCCCGCGAGCGGGCCGAAGTCGCCGGACACCGGCGTCGCGAACCGGTCGTACAGCCCCGACGCGGTCACGCCGACCACGACGATCTTGCCGCGCAGCGTTTCCGGTTTCACGCGGCCTTCGAGCACGTCGTCGAACGACAGCGTCGGATATGCGGGCGTATTGCGGCTGAACGGGATCAGGTAGCGGCCCTCGCCGCTCGCGTCGCGCGCGAGGTCGTGCGCGTGCGCGTGCGCATTGTGCGCATTGCGCGCGTTGGGTGCATTGAGCGCCCCCCCTGCCGGATGCAGCTTGCCGGACGCGATCGACTCGAACACGGGCACCATCAGCTGCGGCCAGCGCACGCGGCCGTCGCTTTCGAACAGCGCGACGCTGCGCACGATGCCGTCGGGATCGACTTCGAGATTGATGTGGCCGAGGCCCGCCGCGCGCGCCGCGAGCGCGGCCACCGGCGGATCGACGGAGCGCGTGCCGTCCGCGCGCTCGGGGCTCAGCAGGATCGGCAGGAAGGTCGGCACGCGGCCGACCCCGTCCGCGAACGTGCGATCGTCCGGCGACGGCTCCGTGAACAGCACGTCGTAGACCACGGCCGCCGGCTGCGCGCTTGCAAGCGTATCGAGCAGCCGCGCATGCACGCTGCGCGGCCACGGCCAGCGGCCGAGCGCCTGGACGCTCGGGTTGTCGATGTCGACGACGACGATGTCGGGCGACAGCGGCAGGCTGCGCAGCATCAGCAGCCGGTCGTAGATCAGCCCGTCGACGCTCGTCGACGCGCGGCCGATCGCGCACGCGACGATCACCGCGATCCCGAGGCAGCCGATCGCGATCCATTCGAACAGGAAGCGGCGGCCGAGCCGCCGCCGCGGAGACACGGTTTCGGGTTTCATGCGCCGCGGGTCAGCGCGACAGCGTGAACGCGCTGACCGGACTCGTCTTCTCGTAGAACTTGCCGCCTTCGAATTCCTCGACGGTCACCGCCCAGAAATACTCGCCGGGCGGCAGATTCGCGACCGTGATCGTCCGCGCCTGCAGGCCGACCTGGTCGACGACCGGCGCGCTCAGGTCCTTCGACTTCGACAGCACGAACCGGTAGCGCGCGCTCGTGCCCGCGCCGTTCGGCGACCAGCGGAACACATAGCCGCCCGCGCCGGGCCCGGCGGTTGCGTCCAGGCCCATCTGGCGCCGTTCGAACGCGTAGGTGCGCGGCATGCCCTCGAGGCCGTTGTCGTCGATCGCGGCGATCCGCACGAAGTACATCCCGTTCGGCACGCCGTGGAACACCGCGCGCTGCGTGTCGGTATGCGTTTCGCTGAACAGGTCGAGCAGCCCGGCGTCGTGCGCGAGCTGCACGCGGTACGCGTGCGTGCGCGGCAGCGGCGCGAGATCGAACGCGACGTCCGGCTCGTCCTGCACCTTCGCGGGATGCTCGAGCGCGGGCGCCGGCAGCAGCTCGACGGGCGCGCCCACCGTGCCGGACGACGTCGCGACGCTGCCATAGTTCGCATGCACGAGCGTCGTATCCGCCGGGCGACGGTTGCCCGCGACGCCCACTGCGCCGTCGAGCACTTCGACGCGCGTCGTCGCATTGCCGGCGGCGTCGTAATTGACGCGGAAGCGCGTGCCGCGCACGCCGGCCACGACCGACGGCGAGCGGATCTGGAACCGGTCGTCGCGTTTCTTCAGATGGGTGACCTCGCTGTCGACCGAGCCGCGCGTCAGCTCGAACTCGCGGTCGAGCGTGCCGGTCAGCACGGTGCGGCGCAGTGTCTTCAGGTCGAGCTGGCTGTCGGGCGGCAGGCTCATGTGCGTGCCGTCGGCCAGCTCGAGCGTGACGAAGCCGTTCGCGCCGGTGCGCACGCGGTCGCCTTCGGCCAGCGTCGCGTCGGCCGCAAGCGGCACGTAGGCCGCACCGGACGCGCGCTCGGCCGGACCCTGCACGGCCACCACGCGCGCGGTCAGCCGCTCCTTGCGCAGCCGCGCGACCGGAAGCTTCAGCTCGACGCCCGGCTGCAGGCGCTTCGGCGCCGGCACGCCGTTCAGCTGCTGGAGCACCTGCCAGTCGTCCGGGC
>NZ_JAAGPL010000263.1:0-10045 GCF_017104785.1 Burkholderia sp. Ac-20353
TCTCGGCGAGCAGCTGCGCGTCGCCGAGCACCGTGAAACGCGCGTCGGGCCAGCGCCGGCCGGCATCGCGCAGTGCCTGCACGGTCAGCTCCGGGCCGACGCCCGCAGGCTCGCCGGTCGTGATCGCGATATGCAGCGCGGGCAGCACGGGCAGCGCGGGCGTCGTCATCGTCGGCTCGCTCAGTTCGGCTGGCTCATGCCGCCGATCTTGTACTGCACGTACGACGAATCGCGCAGCTCGCGCAGCCAGTCCGCGTACGCCTGCTCGGCCTTGCGCTGGCCGATCGCCTGACGCGCGATGTCCATCTGCTGCTGCACCGAGCCTTCTGCCTCGCGGCGGTCCAGCACCTGGATCAGGTGGTAGCCGTACTCGGTACGCACCGGGTTGCTGACCTGGCCGTCCTGCAGGTTGTTCATCGCACGCTCGAATTCGGGCACGGTCTCACCGGGGCTGATCCAGCCGAGATCGCCGCCCTGCGACGCGGAACCGTCCTGCGAATAGGTGCGGGCGAACTTCGTGAAATCGCCGCCGGCCTCGACCTGCTTGCGGATGTCGACCAGTTGCTGGCGCGCCTGCCCTTCGGACTTGCCTTCGCCGACGCGCAGCAGGATGTGGCGCACGTGGGTCTGCACGATCTTCGGCGCGGCGGCCGACGTGCCCTGGCTCTGGCGGCGGTCGACGAGGCGCACGATTTCGAAGCCGTCCGGCACGCGGATCACCGTCGGATTGACCTCGCCCGGGCGCAGCTTCGATGCGACGCCGACGACTTCGGACGGCAGCGAGCCCGGCGACTTGAAGCCGAGGTCACCGCCCTTCTTCGCGTCGTTCGCTTCGGAATTGTTCTTCGCGAGCCGCTCGAAATCCGCGCCCGACAGTGCCTGCTTCAGCAGCGCGTCGGCCTTCGCCTGCGCGGCCTCGATATCCTGCTGCGGCGCATTGGTCGGCGCCTTGACGAAGATGTGCTGGAAGCGCAGGTCCTGCTGCTGCGACGCGTTCGGCCCGCGCTGGCTCGCGATGTAGTTCGCGACTTCGGCGTCCGACACGGTGATCTTGCTGTCGACCTCGCGCTCGCGCAGCTTCGACAGCGTCAGCTCGGTGCGTGCGTCGCTCGTGAAGATGCTCCAGGGCACGCCTTGCGCCTCGAGCCGCGAGCGGTACTGGTCGAGCGTCATCCCGTTCGCCTGCGCGAGCCGTTGCAGCGTCGTCTGCACGGCTGCGTCGTCGACGCGGATCCCGTCGTCCTTGGCCTTCTGCACCTGGATACGCTCGAGCACCATCTGGTTCAGCACCTGCGCGCGCAGCTGGTCGACCGGCGGCACCGGCGCGTTCTGCTGCTGCAGCCGGCGCGCGATCAGGCCCGCGCGCTGGTCGAGCTCGCGGCCCGTGATCACGTCGTTGTTGACGACCGCGACGACTTCGTCGGCGAGCTGCGCGCCTTGCGCACCAAGCGCCTGCGCCGCGGCCGGCGCGGGAGCGAGCAGCGCGGCGGTCGCGGCGAGGCTGGACACGATGGCCGCGTAGCGAAGGGTTTTCTTCATTGCCACTGATACTCCATTCAAATCGGGCTGATCCGGTGCCGGCGCCTTCGGCTGCCGCTCGGGCGCCTCGGCGTTAATCGTAGTTGCTGAAGCGGGACAACGGCGGCGGCGCGGGCGGCAACGGCGTATAGCCCGGCACGCCGGCGCGGAACGCGGACACGAGACCGTTGTCGATGCTCGACAGCCCCTTGAGCGTCAACTGCGCCAGGAAACGCGTGGCGGTGGTCTGCTGGTTCGACGAGTTCACCCCGTTCGAGTACCGCTGGACCCCGACCCCGATTGCCCAGCAGTCAGCGTCGTATTGTAAGCCGACGACGCCGTCGACCAGCCGGTGCCCGGTCAGATCGTAGTTGAAGCGGCCGACGGAATACAGGCGGCGCGTCAGCGGCCATTGCGCGGACACGAGGAACTGGTTGATCGGCTGGCCGTCGAGCGTCGTGGTGCCGCGCGTGTAGCGGTACCCGACGTTGATCACCTTGCGCACTTCCGGGCTGAAACCGAAACCGATGCTCGACTTTACGAGCTGGTTGTTGTTCTGGTTGTACTGGAACGCCGTTTCCGACGCGAAACCGGAGCCCAGCTTGAACGACGCGCCTGCAATCACGTCGGAGTGCCGCGCCTGCGACGCGGCCTGCCCGCTGTTCAGCGTCACGCGCTGGTCTGCGAAGTAGTACTGCTGCGCGATCACGAAGCGCGCGCGCTCGTCGCCCGTCTTCGGGTCGATGAAGCGCGACGTCAGCCCGGCCGTCACGCGGTTCGCGTCGGCGATCCGGTCGTTGCCGACGAACGTGTTCGGCTGGTAGATCTCGGCCAGGCCGAAATCCGACTCGGACGTATCGAACAGCGGCGCATTCGACTGGTTGCGATACGGCGTATAGACGTAGTACAGACGCGGCTCGAGCGTCTGGATGAAGTCCTGGCCGAACAGGTGCACCGAGCGGTCGAAGATCAGGCCCGTGTCGAAGCTGACGGTCGGGATCGACTCGGTGAAGCGCTTCGGCGCATTCGGCGTGGTCGACGACAGGGAGCTCAGGTCGTACGACGCGAAGTGGTACTGGACCTTCGGCACGACGAAGTAGCCGGGGCCGTAGACGCCGTACGCGAGGTACGGGTTGAAGACGATCCGGTCGCCCTGCGTCATGTCGCCGGTCGTGATCCGGAACCGCGAATAGTCCGCTTCCGCGCCGTAGTCGAAGCCGCCGACGTTGTACTTCGTGTAGTGCACGTTCAACTGCGGCTCGCGGCTGTACGGCGGCGCGGACGACGACGGCGGCAGCGTCTGGTAGTGCTGGTAGCGCGCGAGCACCGACCACGGGCCGTTGTTGTACGTGAGCCCGGCTTCCTGCGTGTACAGCGTCTGCGTGCCGTTCACGAACTGGCTCGTGAACGAGCCGAGGTCTTCCGGATACGTGTTGTCCGACACGCGGTTGTAGTTGACGTAGCCCGCGAAGCCACCGCCAAAGTACTGCTGGTGCTGCCAGTAGATCGCGTAGCGGTTGTCGCGCTTCGCGAGCGCGTCGTGCGGCATGTACTCGCCGGTGAACGTGCCCGAGTAGGTCGTCGACAGGTAGCGGTACATCGCCTGCGTCTGCACGCCGCGCTTCGAGATGATCTTCGGCGTGAGCGTCAGGTCGCGGTTCGGCGCGATGTTGAAGTAATACGGCAGCGTCAGCTCGAACCCGTTGTTCGAGTTCACCGAGAACGTCGGCGGCAGCAAGCCGCTGCGCCGGTCGCCGGACAGCGGGAACGTCATCCACGGCGTCGCGAAGATCGGCACGCCCTGGAAGAACAGCACGCTGTTGCGCACCGTGCCTTCGTCGGCGCCGGTATCGAAGTCGAAGCGGCTGCCCTTGATGTACCACGCGGGGTCCTTCTCGCACGAGCAAGCGGTATAGGTGCCGTTGACGAACACCGAGCGCTCGCTGTCGAGCAGGTCGGCGCGTTCCGCGCTGCCCGAGCCGCCCGTCATGTTGAAGTGGTACTTCGGCGCCGTCATGAAGCCCTGGTTCGCCTCGACCTTCAGGTGCGCCTCGGGGCCCGCGAACGACGTGCCGCCGTTGACCACCCTGACCTGGCCGTACGCGTCGGCCAGGTCCGTATCCTGGTCGTAGTGGATCGCGTCGGCCTTCACGACCGCGTCGCCGCGGCGGAGCTCGGCGGAGCCCTTCGCGGCCAGGTCCTGGTCGGCCGTCCCGCTCGTGTGGTCGGCGATCACGAAGGTGGCCGGCTTCGAGCCGTCCTTCAGCGGACGCTCCTCGAGCTGGGGCGCGAGACGCAGATCCCACGGCGAGTCGAGCGGCTGCGGCTGCGCGGCCGCGCCCGTCAGCTGCGCGTGCGACACGGCCGGCACGAGGCCGGGCACGGCCAGGAGCGCGAGCGCGAGCCGCCGTTTGCGCGGCGCCCCGTCACCGGGGAAAACATTCGGGAATAGCGGTTTGGGCGGCATCTATCGTTTGGCGAATCGCCCCTCGTCAGCCCGTGCCTTCGCGCATCGCGGCCCGCGCAATCGGACCGTGACTGCGGCGGAGCGCAAACCAGGGGAGGCGATCGGGCGAACGGCGCGGCAGGCGGCGAGCCTGCGCGGCGGAAGCTGACGCGGGGCGCGTCAAAAAAGTCGTGGGGTATTATATGGCAAGACGTTCTCCCCTCCGCCGAGTTTCATGACGCCCCCATCTGCCGCTTCTCATCCCGACGCTCACCCCGACGCTCATCCCGACGCCCGCCTCGATGCGCTCAGCGCGTGGCTGCGCCCGCTCGCCGAGCGCTTTGCCCTCGATCTCGCCACCCTCGCGCCCGCGTCCGCGGACGCCAGCTTCCGCCGCTATTTCCGCGTCGCGTCCGCGTCGCAGCCCGGCGGCTCGCTGATCGCCGTCGACGCGCCACCGCCCGAAAAGTGCCGGGAGTTCGTCCAGGTCGCCCGACTGCTCGCCGACGCGGCCGTCCACGTGCCGCAGGTGCTGGCCCACGATTTCGACGCGGGTTTCATGCTCGTGACGGATCTCGGCCGGACGTCGTACATCTCGGTGCTCGACCCGGCCGACCCGCTCGCCGCGCGGCCGCTGATGCGCGACGCGCTCGATGCGCTGATCCGCTTCCAGCTGACGTCGGCGCCCGGCGTGCTGCCGTCGTTCGACGACGCCTTCCTGCGCCGCGAGATGGAGCTGATGCCCGAGTGGTACATCGGCCGGCACCTCGGCAGGACAGTCACGGACGCGATGCGCGGCACGCTCGAGCGCACCTTCGCGCTGCTGATCGCGAGCGCCCGCGCGCAGCCGCAGGGCTTCATGCTGCGCGATTTCATGCCGCGCAACCTGATGGTCGGCGAGCCGAACCCCGGCGTGCTCGACTTCCAGGACGCGGTCGAAGGGCCGCTGACCTACGACGTCGTGTCGCTGCTGCGCGACGCGTTCATCAGCTGGGACGAGGAATTCGAGCTCGACTGCTTCGCGTACTACTGGGAAAAGGCGAAGAAGGCCGGCCTGCCCGTCGATCCCGATTTCGGCGAGTTCTACCGCCAGCTCGAATGGATGGGCCTGCAGCGCCACATCAAGATCCTCGGCCTGTTCGCGCGGATCAACTACCGCGACGGCAAGCCGCATTACCTGGCGGACCTGCCGCGCTTCATCGCCTACGCGCGCAAGGTCGCGCTGCGCTACCGGCCGCTCGTGCCGTTCGCAAAGCTGCTCGACGAACTCGAAGACAAGACGGCCGACGTCGGCTATACGTTCTGACCATGTCCGATACCTTCCTGACCACGGCGATGATCTTCGCCGCCGGGCGCGGCGAACGGATGCGCCCGCTCACCGACACGACGCCGAAGCCGCTGCTCGAAGCCGGCGGCAAGCCGCTGATCGTCTGGCAGATCGAACGGCTCGCGCAGGCGGGCATCGAGACGATCGTGATCAACCATGCGTGGCTCGGCGAAGCGATCGAAGCCGCGCTCGGCGACGGTTCGCGCTGGGGCGTACGGCTCGCGTACTCGGCCGAGGGCGACGCGCTCGAAACGGCGGGCGGCATCGCACACGCACTGCCGCTGCTCGAGCGCGACGGCCGGCCTGCGGTGTTTGTGGCCATCGCCGGCGACGTGTTCTGCGAATTCGACTATCGCTCGCTGGCCGCGCGCGCCGCGCAAATGGCCGCGCTCGACACCCCCGCGATGCATCTCGTGATGGTGCCGAACCCGCCGTTCCATCCGGCCGGCGATTTCGTGCTCCGCGACGACGGCCGGCTGTCGCTGGACGGCGCCGCGCGCGTCACGTTCGGCAGTATCGGCCTGTACGACACGCGGATGTTCCGCGACCTCGCGCCCGGCACACGCCGCGCGCTGACGCCGTACTTCCGCGCGACGATCGAGGCCGGCCGCGCGACGGGCGAACTGTACGAAGGGATCTGGGAAAACGTCGGCACGCCCGCGCAGCTCGGCGAGCTCGACGCACGCCTGCGCGCGATGCGCTGACAGCGGGAACGGCTGGCCGCTGCCGCTCAGACCAGACCAGACCAGACCAGACCAGATCAGACCTGCTCGGCCTCCTCGCCGCCCGCCGCCGCGCGCTGCTGCTGCAGCGCCCACATCTGCGCATACAGCCCGTCCGCGCGCACGAGTTCGTCGTGCGTGCCGCGCTCGACGATCCGGCCGTGATCCATCACGAGGATCTGCTGCGCATGCACGACCGTCGACAGCCGGTGCGCGATCACGAGCGTCGTGCGATGCCGCGCGATCTGCTCGAGTTCGTGCTGGATCGCGCGCTCCGAGCGCGAATCGAGCGCCGACGTCGCCTCGTCGAACAGCAGGATCGGCGGATTCTTCAGCAGCGTGCGCGCGATCGCGACGCGCTGCTTCTCGCCGCCCGACAGCTTGAGGCCGCGCTCGCCGACCGGCGTGTCATAGCCCTTCGGCAGGCTTTCGATGAAGTCGTGGATGTGCGCGGCGCGCGCGGCCGCGATCACCTCGTCGCGGGTCGCGGTCGGCCGCCCGTACGCGATGTTGTAGTAGATCGAATCGTTGAACAGCACGGTGTCCTGCGGCACGATGCCGATCGATGCGCGCAGCGTTTCCTGCGTGACGTCGCGGATGTCCTGCCCGTCGATGCGAATCGCGCCGCCCGCCTGCCGGTCGAGATCGTAGAAGCGGAACAGCAGCCGCGACAGCGTCGACTTGCCCGAGCCGCTGTGGCCGACCACCGCGGTCGTCGTGCCCGCGTCGATCGTGAACGTGACGTCGTGCAGGATCGGCCGCGACGCTTCATACGCGAAGTTCACCTGCTCGAAGCGCACCTGCGCGCCGGCGACGGCGAGCGGCCGCGCATCGGTCGCGTCCGCGACTTCCTTCGGCGCCGACAGCAGCCCGAACATCCGGTCCATGTCGGTGAGGCTCTGCTTCAGCTCGCGATACACGACGCCGAGGAAGTTCAGCGGAATGTACAGCTGCAGCATGAACGTGTTGATCAGCACGAGATCGCCGAGCGTCAGCTTGCCCGCGAGCACGCCCTGCGTCGCGCGCCACAGGATGAACACGAGCCCGGTGCCGATGATCACCTGCTGGCCGAAGTTGAGCACCGACAGCGAGTTCTGCGAACGGATCGCGGCCTTGCGGTAGCGCTTCAGGTTCTCGTCGTAGCGCTGCGCTTCCCACTCCTCGTTGCCGAAGTACTTGACCGTCTCGTAGTTGATCAGCGAATCGATCGCACGGGAATTCGCGCGCGAATCGAGCTCGTTCATCGTGCGGCGGAAATGCGTGCGCCAGTTGGTCACCTTCACGGTGAACACGATGTACGTGATCAGCGCGGCGAACGTCACGTACGCGTAATACGCTTCGTACTTGACGACGAAGAAGCCGAGCACGAGGCCGACCTCGACGAGCGTCGGCAGGATGCTGTACAGCGAATACGAGATGAGCTGCTGGATCCCGCGCGTGCCGCGCTCGATGTCGCGCGACATGCCGCCCGTCTGCCGCTCGAGATGAAACCGCAGCGACAGCCCGTGCAGGTGCCGGAACACCTGCAGCGCGAGTCGGCGCACCGCGCTCTCGGTCACTTTCGAGAACAGGATCTCGCGCAGCTCGGTGAACATCGACGTCGACAGCCGCACGAGCGCGTATGCGACGACGAGCAGCCCGACGCCGCCCGCGAGCACGATCCCGGCCGACTGCTCGGCGCGGCCGATCGCGGTCAGTTGCTGAACCGCGGCGAGATGGTCGACGATCCGCTTCATCACGACCGGCACGCCGAGGTTCGCGACCTTCGCGCCGATCAGGCACGCGAGCGCAAACGCCACGCGCCATTTGTAGGTCGCGAGGTACGGCAGCAGCGAGCGGATGGTCTGCCAGTCGTTGCGGGGCCCGGTTTGAAGCGGCGCGGGCTCGCCGGAAGCAGGAAATCGGCGCATGGGGGACAGGTCGGTGGCAGTGCGGGCCGGGCGCGTCGTCGGCCGGCACGCCCGCTTTCTCGTACAATTTGCGAACGTTGTATTGTCGCAGAAGCCGGTTCGCGCCGCTGTCCGTGGCCTCGCCGGCCGCCCCGCGCGGACTGGTGCGTTTATTACAGGATGAAAGCCCCCACCATGACCGACACCCCGCTCGACCTTCCGCAAAAACAACCCGCACTGCGCGTGATGCCGCAGCCGTCCGACGCCAACGTGCACGGCGACGTGTTCGGCGGCTGGATCATGTCCCAGGTCGACATCGCCGGCTCGATTCCGGCGTGCCAGCGCGCAAACGGCCGGGTCGCGACCGTCGCGGTCAATTCGTTCCTGTTCAAGCAGCCGGTATTCGTCGGCGACCTGCTGAGCTTCTACGCGACCGTCACGCGTACCGGCAACACGTCGGTCACGGTCGACGTCGTGGTCTATGCACAGCGCATGCGGCTGTCGGGCGAGATCGTGAAGGTGACCGAAGCGACGCTCACCTACGTCGCAACCGGCCCGGACCGCAAGCCGCGTCCGCTGCCGCCGCTCGAGTGACGTCGCTGCAGGCCTGACTCGGCCTGCAGGCGCGCGGCCCGCAGGTGCGCTTACCTCAAGCCGCCACCCGCGCGGCGCCGCCGGCCGCGTCGCGCGGGTGCCGCGTCAGTGCGTGGTCGTCAGCCCGAACTCCCGCATCGCCGGCACGAAATCGTGGTTCAGCTTCGGCTTGCGGGACAGTTTCACCAGCACGTAGCGCTGGAACGGCGCGAGCCGTTGCCACTGCACGACGTCAGGCGCCGGCAGCCCCGCCAGCGCGCACTGCTGCACCAGCGCGTCCGGCACCCGCTCGATGCTGCGCCAGGTCGGCTGCTCGTCCGGCTGGAACCAGGTCGGTTCGAGATCGGCATGCGTGCGCAGCATCTCGAACAGCGCGTGGTCGAAATTGGGCTCGATCGCGGTGTCGTCGTCGGCCGGAAAGCGCGCGAGCAGCTTGCGATCCTCGAGCGGCAGCAATTGCCATTGCTCGAGCGAGATCCGCAAGCCGAAGCGGTCGAGATTGAAGCGCACGATCATCGGGATGTACGTGAAATTCTCCGATGAATCGCGTTCGAAATTGAAGAGCAACGGTGCGTCGCTGAGTCCCATGGTCGTTACCTTGGCGAATGCCGGCGCGGCCGGCCTGTCTGAGGTATTTTAGAACCTCTGCGCGTGTGCGGCGGCGCGATTCGTCGCCCGCCCCCCGCGCGCGTCAACCGAACGGGAATCCTTTCGTGAATCCGACCGAATCAGACGAACTGCGCACCGAACCGCGTGGCGCGATCGACCTCGCCGTGCGCCGCACGCGCGGCGGCGCCGTCGAGACGGCCATCGACCATGTCGGCCAGGAATGGCCGGTCGCGCTCGTCTTCAACGGTATCTCGCACGCGGTGATGATGTGCACGCCGCGCGACCTCGAAGCGTTCGCGGTCGGCTTTGCGATATCGGAAGGAATCGTCGCGCGCGGCAGCGACATCAAGGACATCGACGTGATCCTGCATGCCGACGCGCCGCTGCCGCACGCCGAAGTCCACCTGGAAGTCGTCCAGCAGGCGTTCGCCGCGCTGAAGGACAAGCGCCGCGCGCTCGCCGGGCGCACCGGCTGCGGCGTGTGCGGGATCGAGAGCATCGACCTGCTCGACCTGGCGCCGGAGCGCGTGCCCGACACGGGCTTCCTCGCGCGCCTCGCGCCCGACGCGCTCGCGCGCGCCGCCGGCGAGCTGCCGGCCCATCAGGCGCTGACGAAGTTGACCGGCGGCCTGCACGCGGCCGCGTGGTGCGATGCAACAGGTGCGATCCGGATGGCGTTCGAGGACGTCGGCCGGCACAACGCGCTCGACAAGCTGATCGGCTCGCTCGTGCTCGCGCGCGCCGACACGACCGACGGCTTCGTGTTCCTGTCGAGCCGCGCGAGCTACGAGCTGGTGCGCAAGGCCGCGCGCGTCGGCATGCCGATGGTCGCGACGATCTCCGCGCCGTCGTCGCTCGCGATCGCGATCGCGCAGCGGGCCGGCCTGCGGCTCGTCAGCTTCTGCCGCGCAACCGGCTACGTCGATTACGACACCGTGTT
>NZ_JAAGPL010000025.1:0-69375 GCF_017104785.1 Burkholderia sp. Ac-20353
GGCTCTTCCGCTCTGGCCGCCAGCGCGCTGGCACTGGGCAACAGCGCGCTCGCCGGCACGCGGGCCGCGGTGACCGGGCTCGCGAACGTCGCGCCGCGCGTGCCGTACGACGCGCCGAACTGGCTGTCGTCGACGCGCCCGGTGCGGTTCGGCGAGCTGGTCGGCGAGCGTGCGCTCGCCGTGTCCGGATACGATGCGGGCGCGGTGCGGATCAACCTTCGCGTGCCGCCCGACCTGTTCATGTGGAACACGCGCGGTGCGCCGATCGACCTGCGTTATCGGTACACGGTGCGCCCGCGCGTCGACCGCTCGTCGCTCAATCTGAGCGTCGGCGACACGTTCCTGAAGGAGTTGCCGATCCCGGCGCGAGACACGTCCTGGTGGAGCGTCGGCCGTTACCTGTCGCCTGGCCGCACCGACAATACCGGCAGCGATCGCGTGACCCTTCACGTGCCGCCGCTGCTGCTCACGCCGCGCGCACAACTTCGGCTGAATTTCTACTACGACATCCCGGATACCGGCGAATGCACGGGGCGGCTGCTGCAGAACGTGCAAGGCGCGATCGATCCGGATTCGACGATCGACGTGTCGTCGTTTCCGCATTACATGACGCTGCCCGATCTCGCGGCGTTTGCGAACAGCGGCTTTCCGTTTACGCGCCTGGCTGACCTGTCGGACACGGCGGTCGTGCTCCCCGCTGAGCCGACGCCGTCGGTCTACAGCCTGTACCTGCTCGTGATGGGCCGCATGGGGGCGTCGACCGGCTATCCGGTGACGGGGGTGAGCGTGACGGATGCGGCGGGCGTCGACGCGTTCGCCGCCAAGGACCTGCTGATCCTCGGCGCGCCCGACACGCAGCCGCTGTTGAAGCGCTGGGACAAGCAGATGCCGTTCTCCGGCGACGGCGCCGGCAGCACGTTCGCGCTGACCGATCTGGTGTTCAAGGTCGAGGACTGGTGGCGTGGCGCGCAGGGTGCCGCGCCGACGCATGTGCGCGCAAACCTGTCCGTCGTCACGGACGAGGCCAGCGCGCTGATCGCCGGCTTTGAATCGCCGCTGCGCAGTTCGCGCAGCGCGGTTGCGCTGATCAGCGCGCCGGGCCAATCCGACGACGACCTCGGGAGCGCGCTGCTCGACGACGACATGCTGGCGTCGATCCAGGGCGGGATGGTCGTGATTCACGGCCGCATGGTCAGCGTCACGTCGAACGGCGTGCCGTATCACGTCGGTGCGCTGTCGCCGATCGAATACCTGCGCTGGATCCTGTCGGCACACCCGCTGCTGCTCGTGCTGGGGGGCGTGCTGGCGGCGCTCGTGATGGCGGCGGTGTTCTATCGTTTGCTGCGCGCGCGGGCGGCGCGCCGGCTGAAGGAGTGACATGCGCGCCCGACTGTCACGCAAGCGCATTGCCGCACGGGCACGCGGTGTCGCGGGACGCCGCATGCACGCGCTCGTCGCGAGCGTCCTGCTCGCGGTCGCACTGCCGCACCCGGCCGCCGCCGCGGGTACTGATCCGCTCAAGGTGCTGATCGACCAGGGCAAGTACTGGCAGGCACATGGTCGCGGCGATCTCGCGGGCCAAGCCTGGAAGAAAGTGCTGGGCCTCGATCCGAACCAGCCCGACGCGCTGTTCGGGATGGGCATGGTGCTCGCCGATCGCAAGGACAACGCGGGTGCGAAACGCTATCTGGAGCAGTTGCGCCAGACGGCACCGGGCTTTCCGCAGATCGACGAGCTGGGCCAGCGCCTCGGCGAGTCGAGCCCGCGCAACGACGAAATTAACGATGCGCGGCGCCTCGCGAAGATGGGGCAAAGCGCGTCGGCCGCGCAGCAATACCAGCGGGCGCTGCAAGGCGCGCCTTCGTCGCCCGCGCTGCGGCTCGAGTATTACCAGGCGCTTGCGGCAACGCCCAGCGGATGGAACGAAGCCCGGCGCGGGCTCGAGCAGCTCGCGCGGGACAATCCAGAGGATCCGCGCTATGCGCTCGCGTATGCGCAGCACCTGACCTATCGCGACGCGACGCGCCGCGACGGCATCGCGCGGCTCGAGCAACTGGCCGCTGACGGCAAGGTCGGCACACAGGCGCGGCAGAGCTGGCGGCAGGCGCTGCTCTGGCTCGCCGCACGGCCGTCGGATCAGGTGCGCTACGTTGCGTACCTGAAGGTGGTGCCCGACGATCCTCCGGTGAAGGCGCGCTACGACAGCATGGTGCGGCAGGACGAGGCAAATCGCGAACGCGGTCAGCAGGACGCGGCGAACGAGGTGCGCGGCCGCGAGATCGCGGATGGCTTCGCCGCGCTCGACCGTGGCGATCTCGACACGGCACGCGCGCGCTTCAACGCGATACTGGAGAAGTCGCCGGGTAATACCGACGCGCTTGGCGGCCTCGGCATCGTCGAACTGAAGCAGGAGCGCTTTGCGCAGGCACGTAGCGATCTAGAACGCGCGTCGCGGGGCGGAAATGCGGCACGCTGGCGCTCGGCGCTCGACAGCGCGACTTACTGGACCTATACGAGCGAGGCGCTCGGCGCGCAAAGCAACGGCGACTTCGCGAAGGCGAAGGCGTTGTTCGAGCGCGCGATCCTTGCGGACCCGTCGAACGTCACCGCGCAGGTGCTGCTTGGCGACGCGCTGCTCGCGAATCGCGATCCGCGCGGCGCGGAGCAGGCCTACCGGATGGCGCTGCGCCGCCAGTCGGACCACCCGGATGCGCTGCGCGGGCTCGTCGGCGCACTGGCCGCGCAGGGGCGCGGCGACGAGGCAATGCAATTCGCGCAGCAACTGACGGCCGAACAGCAGTCGAAGGCAGGCGGCTTCGACCGCTTGCGCCGCACCGCCGAGGCCGCGCAGGCGCGGGAGGCCGACGCGCGCGGCGACCTTGGCGCCGCGCGCAGCCTGTTCGAGGATGCGCTTGCCGGCACCCCGAACGATCCATGGCTGCGGCTCGACCTGGCACGCGTGTATGTGCGGCAGGGCGCGATCGCTTCGGCACGCAGCATGATGGACGGGCTGCTTGCCGAGCATCCCGACATGCCCGACGCGCTCTACGCGAGCGCGCTGCTCGCCGAGCAGACGCATGACTGGTCGATCGGGCTGCAGCGGCTCGAGCGCATTCCCGCCGAGCAGCGCACGGCCGCGATGACGACGTTGCAACACCGGCTGTGGGTCGGCCAGCAGGTCGAGCTTGCGACACGGATGGCGCAGCATGGCCAGCGCGCCCAGGCGCTCGGCGTGTTGCGCGAAACGGAAGCGATCGGGCAGGAGGCGCCGGCGCTGGCGGTGCAGCTGTCCGCTGGCTATCTTGCGGCGGGCGACACGTCGCGCGCGCTGTGGCTCGTGCAACGTGCGCTGGCCCGCGAGCCCGGCAACGCGGGCGTGCTGCTGCAATACGCGCGCATCCTGCTGGCCGGCCGTCAGGATTCGCTGCTCGGCGACGCAATGCGCCGCCTCGCCGCGATGCAGCTGACGCCGCAGCAGCGCAGCGATTTCGACGCGCTGAACCTCGAGATCGTCGTGCGTCAGGCCGACGCGGTGCGGCAGCGTGGCGACCTGGCCGGCGGCTACGCCGTCATCGCACCGTGGCTCGCCGCGATGCCCGACAGCCCGGAGCTGCAGGCCGCGCTCGCGCGCCTGTATGCGTCGGCCGGAGATTCCGCGAACGCGTTGACGTGCTATCGGATCGCGCTGGCTCGCCGGCCGGACGATCCGGGTTTGCTGATCGCCGCGATCTACGCGGCGAGCGGCGCGAAGGCATGGCGCGACGGCGAGGCGTTCGCGGCCGCCGCGCTGAGGATCTCGCCGGACGACCCGGCGCTGCTCGCGGCGATCGGCCGGCTGTATCGCGCGGAGGGGCAGTTGTCGCTCGCCGCGCAGTATCTGCAGCGTTCGTTGCTGGCCGGCAACACGCCGCCCGTGCGCAGCACCGGCAGCGCCCGCCAAAATGTGCCGCGCGGCTGGGAGGCTGCGATGCAGCGGATCGGCGCGAATCCGTTGCCGGGCACCAATCCGTTCGAAGGCAAGACCTCGGTCGATGCCGTGCGCTCCGCCGCCGATGCGGGCACCGTGGTGCCGCTGCCGGGGATGCCTTCGTGGTCCAACTCGTCTTCTCCGTCTTCTTCCGCTCCGACCGTGCCTTACTCGATGCCGCCTGCGCCGCCCGCGACTTACATGACACCCGCCGTCGCGCCGGAATCGCGCGCGCCAGTGCCGTATGGGGCCGCGCCGGCGGCGGACGGTGATTTCAGCGATTCCAGCGGTTACGGCCAGGCGGCCGGCGGCGCGGCGGACGCGGGCGGCCCCGCGACGGGGCGGAGATATGCACGGTATCTGCCGGCTGCGGCCGATGCGCAGCAGATGGTGCCACCTGCCGGATACGGCGTGCCGGGCGATGACGTAGGCGGCGATCAGGGCTACGTGTCGACGCCGTGGCCGATGTCGCCCGCCGCGCGAGCTGCGCAGCCGTCGGCGGCAGTGGCACAGGCACCGGTAACGCGTGCGCGGTCCGCAAGGTCGAGCCGGGTTGCGCGCGGCGGCCCGAATTCGTACGCGAATTCATCCGATATGCAGCCGCCCGGTCGTCTGCCCGCATACGGGCAGGCCTACGCATCGCAGGCAGATGATCGGCAACCGGCCTATGCGCCACCGATGTCTCGTCAACCGGGCTATGGCAGACAGATGCGTGCGCAACCTTCGTATTCGCAGCAACCGTATGCATCGGACGGATACGGTCAAGCCTACGGGCAGCAGCCCTACATCCCGCAACCGCCTGCGGGCTACGCGCAGAGCTATGCCGCAGCCGGACCTGTGCAGCGCGGCGCGAATGCGGACGCCAATGCGCAGACGCTCGGTGTTGCCGCCGAACTCGCGCAGGTGAATCGCGATCAGGCGAGCACGGTGACCGGCGGGCTCGTGTTCCGGAATCGCACGGGCGAAGACGGGCTGTCGGGCCTGAGCGATATCGAGACGCCGATCGAGGGACGTATCAAGGCCGGTAATGGCCACGTGGTCGTGACCGCGACGCCCGTCATGCTCGACGCCGGCACCCCGCCATCCGACATACCGACGCTCGCCCGTTTCGGTGCCGGGATGACGCTCGGGCGCTTGAACGGCTTGCCGGGCTCGCAGTCGGCGAGCGGCGTCGGCCTGTCCGTCGGTTACGAAGGCAAGCAGCTGAAGGCCGACATCGGCGCAACGCCGGTCGGATTCCCGTTCCAGGACGTGGTCGGCGGTGTGCGCTACGACGGCGCGATGACCGACAGGGCGTCCTATTCGCTGGCCGTCATGCGCCGCGCGGTGACCGACAGCCTGCTGTCGTTCGCGGGCGCGCGCGACTCGGGCGCCGGGCTCAAGTGGGGCGGCGTGACGCGCAGCGGGGTGCGCGGCGCGCTGGGTTGGGACGACGGCACGAGCGGGCTCTATGTCGCCGGCTCATTCGATTACTACGACGGCCACCACGTCGAGCGCAACTTTTCGGGCAAGGGCGGCGGCGGCGCGTATACGCGTCTGTTTCGCGATGCCGACCAGACCCTCACCGTCGGCGTGAATGCAACGTGGATGCGCTTCAGCCAGAACCAGTCATATTTCACGTACGGGCAGGGCGGCTATTTCAGTCCGCAGCAATACGTGATCCTGAATATCCCGATCGAGTATGCGGGCCGTACCGGCGCGTTCACCTACGATCTGACCGGGTCGATCGGCGTACAGCATTACCGGCAGAACGAGGTGCCTTATTTCCCGCTCGATCCGGGCATGCAGGCGCAAGCGGCGCTTGTTGCCAACGTTGCCAACCTCTCCTCGACGTTGCAGCTCGACCCTGGGGCCGTCTATCCGGCGCGCAGCAAGACCGGCGTTGCCTATTCGCTCGCGGCGCGCGGCGAGTATCAGTTTGCGTCGCAGCTCGCCGTCGGCGCGACTGCGTCGTTCGGCAACGCGTACCAGTATCGCGAATGGGCGGCGGCCATCTATCTGCGCTACAGCTTCACGCCGCAGAGCGGATTGCAGCCGTTCCCGCCGCGGACCTTCACAACGCCGTATCTCGCGGATTCCAATTGAGCGGGCAGGCGGCGCGGATTGCTCCGTGAGCCTGCCCGCATGCAACGCGGTGGGCACACCGCGCGATGCTATCCGAACCCGCGGTCAGAACTTGTGCCGGATCCCGACGATCGCGAGTTGCTGCGTGTCCGTGCCGGAGTTCACGCCGTACGACCCGACCGACGCGGCGGCCTTCACGATCGCGCCGCTCGAATTGAGCGTGCGGCCGCTCGCCTTCTGGTAGCCGAACAGCGCATATACGTCGGTGCGTTTCGACAGCGCGTAATCGCCGCCAACGTTGACCTGGTTGTAATGCGCGGAAGTCGGGCCCGTCAGCGACGTGTAGTTGTAGCCGACGCCTGCGCGCAGTGCGGGCGAGAACTGCCAGTTCAGGAATGCCGAGCCGTTGTTGAACTTCGCGGTCTGGCTGAACGCCGACAGCGTGTCCGCACCGTACTGCGTGTTCGAATACGCGAGACCGAAGGTTGCCGGCCCGAGCACGTACTGGCCGCCGACGCGCACGATCTGAATCGACTTCGCGCTCGCGAAGCCCTGGTTGATGACGGTGTTGAACAGCGTGTCGGAACTGCTTGTCCACGTGCGCACGCCGTTCGCCGTCGTCGTGCCGCCGTTCGTGAAGAAGTAACCTGCACCGAGCGACAGCGGGCCGTTCGCGTAGCTCAGGCCGAAGCTGTACGTGCGACCGCTACCCGTCGAGCCCGCGACGCCGCCCAGGCCGTACAGCGCTTCGAACTGGAAGCCGGAGATCAGCGGGCTCGTGTATTTCACCGAGTTCGACACGCGCAGGCTGTTGTCGTAGTTGTCGAGGTCGCCCGGCGTCGCGAACACGCCACCGAAGTAGTTGTCCGCGGTGACGCCCTGCACGAGATCGACGATGGGGTCGTACTGGCGGCCGAGCGTCACGGTGCCCCATGTGTTGTGCGTGAGGCCGACGATCGCCTTGCGGCCGAACTCGCGGCTACCCTGGCCGAGCGCGCCGGTGCCGACGTTGAAGCCGTTCTCGAGCTGGAACAGTGCGGCGAGGCCGCCGCCGAGATCCTCGGTGCCGCGCAGTCCCCAGCGGCTGCCCGACAGGTTGCCGCTGCTGAACTTGACGAGATTCTTCGCATTGTTGCCGCTTGCGTCCTGTGCATTGCGCACGTACGCAATGCCCGCGTCGACGATGCCGTACAGCGTGACGCTGCTCTGCGCGTGCGCGCCGGTGGCGGCGAGTGCCGCCGGCAGTGCGAGAAGGGTGAGGCGCTTGAACGCTGTCATGTTGTGGTTACCCCCGTAGTCGATTGGTCTAACGAATCGCTGAACGATACGGACCGCGCACTTTCAAGGGAACCAACAAATTCTTGAATCGTTATCAGGTGTGGGTGGGCTTGCGTCGGTGCGGAGGATGTGGCCGTGGCGATGCGAGCAGTGCCGTGCGATGGCGTGGCATCGCACGAGTGGATGCCGCGCAGGTGTGCAATGGCGGAGCGGGTATGTAAGCCGGCCTGGATTCGGATGGTCGACCAGCAGCGCGGTTTTTTCCTCTAACAGCTCATCGAGATCCAGCGCGGCCGCTGGATTGTCCGCCTCGATGTAGTCGTAAATATCCTCACGGTCTTGTATCGCCTCTGGCGTCCACAAGAATTCATCACTTCGGCGCGTCAAGTCGACGACGTGTTGCTGCTCGACGCACTGCAAACCTGGCCTCGACCTCGGCGGCCGGCACCAGATTACCGGCGTTGGCCGAGGCCCGCGACCGTTCGACCTTGGCTCGCAGCCACGCGTCATGTTCCGCCGCTTCCTGCTGTTGCTTGACGTAGTCACGCATGAAGTCGCGCAGGAGCTGCGCGCCGGTGCGGTGGTGGGTATTCGCGGCCGTGGCAAACTCGGCTTTGAGGGTCTCATCGACCCGGAAGGTAGAGGTTGCTTCGCTCATGGCGTTGCTCTCATGTGTTACATGACAAGTGCAGCGTAGTACATCGCCTGGCGAGCAGAAACGCCGTGTCGGCGAAATGCGGGTGTCCTCCAAATCCCATGTTGCATTTCTGTTAGCTCGTCACGAGGGAAATCGCAGCTACATCGATATGTGCGAATCTTCAAGGAACATTGAGGGAACACGTGGGCGGCCGATCAGCGATTGCCAATTGGGTCGATCCTGCTTAGTTTCATAGTTGACATTGTGTCCGATAGAAACGAAATAATGTATACGAAAGTTCTGGATCGGCATCTTGCTGTTTCTCGAGTCCTGAGTGCTTGCGATTCGATCTCACGTAATATGTCGCTAGATATCGCGGGACGATGGGGCTCGCGCATTCTGGTTGTGGTTCTTGTGGCGCTCTATGCGCTGCGTGCACGGCGAGGCACACCATGGATGAATGGCAATCGAGTGTCAAAGAAACTTGCTCGACGCTGTCGTGTGATTGCGCCGCTATGCAAGCACGCCTACAGCGTGCCGAAGCTGAAATCCGTCGGCTCACGAGAGGCATTCAATTGAGGGATCGGAAACTGTCCGAACTCGGGAAGGTGCTGGCGAATTCAGCGGTCGTGCACTATTGCGTCGAAGATCGCTTGCAGCGCGAACTCGACGCGCTGCGGATCAATATGCCAACTGATATGACGGACGATTTCCCCAATGGAGTCGAAGGCGACCCGCAGCGAAATGGCGTGATCGTTAGATTGCCCTACGTGACGGCGATACTGTCAGTGTTGTTTGACACCATGCGCGCGTTCTGGGCAGATTGTGATCGTCACCGCCTTCCAAAGTCTTCGACCGTTGCGCATGCGCTCGATGAGCGCCTGGGATTGAGCGCGCAGACAAACGGTGAAGCCTCGCGTAGCAGCCAGGCATATGCATCTGCAATCAGGCCGGACTGGGTGAAGGATGCGGACATGCGCCATCATCGGCCGGTCGTATTGGGGAAACGATTCCCGTGATCGGGAAGACATCAGTAGTGCAAAAAGAATTCGATGCGAAGGTGCAGTTTGTGTCATCGGGTTCTGGCACATTAAACGGTGAATCGGGAGTCATGCAGGGCACTGGGCAACACGGTTGCGTTTGAGTCCGACCTCATGCCGGGAGGCGTTTTCGATGCGCGCGACCCGAACCACATGATTGTATTCAGCAACTTGTTGGGATGATCGCCGAGTTCGGCGAACGTCAAGGACGTGAGCTCAATTGTGCAGACTATAAACGGAAATTCGGACGTCCCATGATCGGGCCCGATAGAGTGAAGGTCGAGACCAAACCGGCGATATAGCCGTGCGATGGCTCGTGTAACCACGCCGATGATGCGTGTTGCACCCAGTGCCGTCGCGATGGCGAGTACGTAGGGAAATAGCTGCATGCCAGACGTCGCATTTGCCGTTGGGCCATGGGTGATGGATGCTGCGAACCGCGAGAGTTCCCATACCGTTGGCGAAGTTGGTAGTGCGAGCGCGACTGAGCTTGGGAGCAAATCCTGGAGCAGATATGGGCCAACGGTGGATATCAGCCGGGCGCTACCGCAAATCTGCCGCTGGAGGTCGAGCGCAACAATCTGGACCGTATCTCCGTCGTCGAATCGATCCCATTCGACGGTGGTGTTTTCCTTGGCACTTGGTAATGACCAGCCAAGTCGCCGCACGAACACCTCATGCCGATACGCACCCAATTCGTGGCGGATCTCGAATGGCAGATCATTCAGTCTGCCGGCGACAATGTCGAACATGAGCGTTCCCCTCGTGTGTTGAAGAGTGCCACGTTAGCAACGTGACGCTCCGGGAGGAACTGGTTACTCTGGGAGGGATAATGGTTGAATCGCGCGCCAATACCCATGGCGACAGGCGAAGCCCGCGCGCGATGGCGCAAGTCAACGCGATTCAGTATCTGAGACGTTCGAATTTACGGAAACGGGTAGGCCGGCGCTCATGGCGATCGCGTGGACGATTCGTCGGGGTCACGCTTGGGAGAGCACTGGCCGGCGCGGCAGTCAGTGCTGGATCAGTCCGTAGACGGCGGCGTACACAGCGGCCTTCGTGCGACTATTGACGTTCAGGCTCTTCATGGCTTCACCAATGTGGTAGTCAACCGTGTGGTGCGATATTCCCATGATGATGCTGATCTCCGACGATGTTTTTCCCTGGCCGACCCAGAAAAGGCATTCCTGTTGGCGGGAAGAAAGGCGAAGGGGCGGCTCAAGATGGGGGATCGAAGTGAGGCGCTGAAGTTCGAAATGGAAGAGCGAGCTGGTCAAATGGGCCAGCCGTGTGTTCAGGAGGTCATTGACGCGAGAGCGCGGACCGGAGAAGCTGAAGAGCAGAACGTTGCCGTCCGGCTCGTGAATCGGCACGCTGAGCCCATGCATCAATCCTGCATCGCGGGCTTCTCCAAGCACACGCCGCTCGATGTCGTTCAAGCCGGAAATGTCGCCCCAACGATAAGGTGAGGCACAGGTGAAAGCTGCCCGGTGTACGGGGTCAATAAGTCCATAGTCGTATTGCTGGTAATGCTCTACCCAATTATTGGGATAATGTGCGCAGATCACCTCGACGCATATGCTTGGTGTAGAGCGCGAGCGAAATCTTGATATTCTGCTGATCGCGTAGCAAGGAAAGCCTAACGAATGTGCAACGTTGCCAAACGAGTTGGAAAGCGATCGGAGGCTGCTGGACTTTGAGAATGGCACGAGAAAACGAAACATCCGAACCGCCCATTCCCTGTTTGACGGTAGCGGTTTCGATGACAAACCACTCGTGCGATATCGGAAGACAGAGGGCACCGTCACTCCCTCGCGTCTGCCGGATGAGACTTGGCGTACACGGTGCCACGAGGGGGCGGGATGTCTGATATGGATCGCATTTCGGTCGGGCCTCTGAAACACGTCATAATCATGAAGTTATCATTTTAATTGTTGTGTGACGGGGTCCGGCCATTTAATTGTAATAGTTTGATACCGGATTTTTGATTGGAAGATCCAGTGATTTTGATGGCAAGAACATTTTGTCGCGACGGGCGGTGCTTGTGCAGGCTGAGTGCGCAAAGTGGCGTCGAATCCCGATTGAAATGCGTGGCTAGCGCATTAGCAGCGCTGCCGCCGAAAATCCGCCGACCCCTTGTGCATAAAGCAGGAATGGTTTGCCTGGAATCAGGCCGTCGCAATCGGCGAGATTGATGAAGGGGTCGCTCACGGTGACATGTGCGACGCGGGTAAAATTGTTGGCAAACAGGCACGTCGGCGCAAGCCTGAGGGATTTGATGATGCGGTGCCACGCCGGTAGATCCAGATGGGACGGCAGAATGCGCTGGATCTCGGCCAATGGCAGGTGTGCTTCGTCGGTGGCCTGCTTGATCAGCCGCCGGGCTGCGAGAAAATACTGGGCTGCAAAGCGTGGATCTCCTTCTCCGAGCATCCCCCGCCAGCCGCTTCCGCTTGCGTGGCTTGCCAATGCGAGCACGCGGTTGACCTTGGCATCGCGTTCGATCAGCGCGGCGCACGCACCGTCGCTCAGGAGCCCGGCCGCGCCCATCAGCCGTTCGGCTTCGATCGGCATGACATCGGCCCCGACCAGCAACACTCTATTGACGGCAGGGCGGGCGATCAACATCGCGCGAATGACGCGTAGGGCGCCGAGTGAGGATGCGCAGTGCTGCTGGGCAAACGAAAACGCCTCGGCGTTCACGAAGCCAAACCGTTCGCACAGGAGCTTCGGCAGGGAAAGCGGCGGTGGTGCAATGCTGCCTTGCAGCGTGTGGACATAGACGAGGCAATTGATCGTGTCGGGTGCGAGTGTCGCAGTGGCGAGCAGCGTCTCGATTGCGTTGGCCGCGAGCGACAACGCGCTCTGTCCTGCCGCTTCGTGGAAACGTCGCACGCCCGCTTGCTCGAGGCGCGTCATGGTCGCGTCCGACTGTCCCGTTTTCTGGCCCCAGTGCCGAACGTCGTTGATACGATCGGGCAGGTAGTAGGCGACATGCGCAATGCCGAATCGCATGGTCATGACGACGCAACGCGCGTGTCGATGTGATGCAGCAACGGTTTGCCTCGGGACGCGAGCAGCGCGCAGCCGACATAGCCACCGAGCCCGATTCCCCACACGAGCAATCGGCTGTGCGGGAGCAGTTCGCTTGTGCGGAGCCTGTCGGCCAGTTGCACGATGGAGTCGGTGGCGCCCAGGTACGCGTGGCGATCGCGTCCAATTGGTTGGAAACCGAGGTGCCGAGATAGGAGGTCGTTCAATTGAAAATCGATGTCCTGTCCGACCACGGCTGAAAGATCGACCGGAAGAAGACCTTGTCGCGCCAACATGTCATCAACCATCGCCAGTAGCGCCGGTGCCCAACACGGACCGAGCGCCGCGCCTGCGTATGGGCGCTGAACTGAAAATGGGTGAAGCGCATGGGTCGCCGTGTCGATCACCTGGAGTCCACGGGCGGTGTCCGTGTGCCGCTCCACCAGCAGGGCGCCGGCCGCGTCACCGTGCAGCATGTGGTGACCGATCGAGCGCGAAAACGGCGGGCACCATTTTTCCGCAGCAACGATCAGGACGGCGTGGATATCGGGTTCCGCGATCAAGAGATCCCTGGCCAGTTGCAGCGCGGTAAACAACGAGGCGCCCTGTTGTTGGGACACGGAGAAGGGAAAGCATGGTGTGCCGACCACCGCGCACAGGCGTCCTGCAGTCGTTGTCGAGACATGCTCATTGAGACTGCTGTGGCAGAACATCACGATATCGATGGGTGCGCTGTCTGAACGTCTCGCTTCACTGATCGTCTGCGCCACCCGGGCTGCAAGCCCGGATTGATCGGCTTCTTGCTCGACGGGTACCCGATATGCTCCAGATACTTTTGCTTGTCTGGCGGCATGGCAGTCGGTGGCCGCCGCAGCTACTTGTTCAAATGCGCCGAATTCCGGACCCCATGACCGGACCCACGCGTCCCAGCCGGACGGTATCGCCGCGCTGAGCGTGGTTTCGATAATGCGCCAGCGGTCCAGCGAAATCGCGGGCGGCACATAGGTGGCGATTGCCGTGATTACGGGTGCGTTCACAACGTATTTGGCGGGACGGCGAGGTCGTCCGGCAGCAAATCATAGAGAAGCCGGCCAACCCGCACACCCTCGATGAGATGACAGTCGCGCTGCAGCCCGATCAGTCGAAAGCCGAGTCGCGCGAGCAGACGCTGGGACGGGGCGTTGCACTGGAGTGCCCATGCGGTGACGCAGTGCAGTTGGTCGTGATCGAATGCTTCACGAAGGAGACGCTTTGAAGCGTCGTACGCGATATTGGGGTATGCGGGGCGTTGCCTGTCCCGCAGTACCCAGAACGAGCCCATCGCGAAGCGGTGCGTGACGTCGCTCACTGCGACCAGACCACTTGGAGTCCGGTATCCGGCCGGGCCGAACACGCGTATTCGATGTCGCCCGGCGTGCAACATTGCGTGCACGGCGAGTGCCGGCAACGCCTGTCGACCGAGCCCGAAATCGAACCATCGGTTGATATCCGATTGTGCGAGCCAGGCAGCGATATCCTGGACGTCGTCATGATTCGGTTCGCGCAGCCAGTATCTGACTGAAGTCTCGTTAGCTGTGTGCTGGCAGGGGCATTTTGTGGAGATGCGCTCGCTCATGCATAGCCTCCGTCCGGCCGTTGCGGCTGCGCGGATGCCGTGAACGGCGCGAGCGCCGCGTCGATTCGCATCAGCAGCCACGCAAACCAGTGATTTGTCTGGAAGCGCACGGCCGGCGGAAACCCTTCGACATAGCCGTGACCGCCGCAGAACTGGACGAGTTCGCGGCTGAGATCAACGGATTCGGCGGCGACGTGCCGAACGAGTTGACGAATTAGCGATGCGGGGGCCGCTGGATGGGCGTTTGCCACGGATCGCAGAAACAGGTGGCTGCTGTGGGTGGTGATCAGCATATCGGCCAGTCGTGTAGCGACGAGCTGATGCGTGACCAACGGCTTTCTGAACGCTTGCCGGGTTGTTCCGTAGTCGAGCGCGAACTGAACGCTATGCTGCATCGCACCGATTAGCAGTGCACACAGGTAGAGGCCGGCTTCCGTGAGCCACGTCTGCGCCGGCGAATTGCCGTGGCAGTCGGGCAGTTCGAGCGTGGCAAGCGGTGGATCGGCTCGCGCCTCGTCCAGACTGAATTGCTCAAGGCAGAGGGCGCCGAGCCGCGCGATGCACGTGTATGGTGAAGGCTTCGAATCGGTTGGCTGCTCGATGAGGACGAGCTTCTGGCAACCGGTATCGATCCATAGCGTCAGTCCGCTTGTGTGTGCTTGTGAGCGCAGCCGCCATAACGAGGCGGTGTCGGTATCCGGCATGCTCAAGGCAATCGACGTTGTGCCGTCGAAATAGTCCTGAATATTGCGTGTGGGAAGCCCGTCGAGCGCCTGATGCGCGCACATCGTCATCAGCGCCGGTGCGCTTAGGGTCAGCTCGGCCGTCCGCTCGAGGGGGCCGGCGGCGAGTGCCTCAATGATGAGAGATAGATCGTGGCGATTGATTGCCATGCCGCCCAATTGCGTAGGCAGGATCATCGTCCCGAGATCGAGTGCCGCGGCCTGCTTGACGGTTTCCTGCCACACCGTTGCCGAAGGCGATTGCGACAGCAAGGGGACCAGCCGCTCGCGAGCGAAGCGTTGGCTCGCAGCAAGGAGGTTGCGTTGATCGTCGGTCAATGCCCACGAGCTGGGCACGGGATCCGGCTGGGGGGATTCAGAGGCGTGCATCATGTTCCTCCGCTAAAGTGAGCGCTGTCAGATGAGCATTTCGATCGCGGCGGGGTGACCGAGGAAGTCGTTGGGACTGGCCGAGCGTCCATATGCGCCGGATTGCAGCACGACCACGAGATCGCCGATGCGGGCTTCGGGAAGCGATACGTCGTCTGCGATCCGGTCAAGTGGTGTGCACAGACACCCGACCACGTGGCTGCGCTCCTGTGGTGCTTCGCTTAAGCGATTGCCGAGAACCACGGGAAAGTTGCGGCGCAAAACTTGCCCGAAATTCCCCGAGGCGGCTAGATGATGGTGCAGGCCGCCGTCGGTGACGAGGAACGTTTTGCCGCGGGATATCTTGCGGTCGATGACGCGGCATACGTAGATGCCAGCTTCTCCAACCAGATATCGGCCCAGTTCGATGATGATGTGGGTGCCCGACAGATTTTCCGTGAATTGCGGCAGCCAGCCGCGCATGGCCTCAGCGACGGTAGCCAGATCAAGCGCCGTTTCGCCCGCGAAATAGGGAATCCCGAAGCCACCTCCCAGATTGACGAATCGCGGGGGCGCTTGCAGGCCGGCAGCCAATTTCATCACGATGTCCGCGCTTTGTCGCTGAGCCTGGATAACGGTTGGGGCGTGCAGGCATTGTGACCCCCAGAACACATGGAAGCCCGCGAGGGCCACGTCGCGTGTGTGGAGTTCGCGCAGCAATGCGGGAACTTGCTCGACGTCGACGCCGAACGGGGCTGATCCGCCTCCCATGCGCATGCCGCTGTGATTCACATGGAAGTCCGGGTTGATGCGAATCGCGACGTTGGGCTGTACACCGAGTTGCCAGCCGAGAGCCGCGACGAGATGCAGTTGGGTGACAGACTCGATGTGGATGTTGACGCCACTTGCAACGGCGCGACGCAGCTCGTCGCTATCCTTGCCCGGACCCGCAAAGCCGATCCGGTCGGCAGGCATGCCGGTGTCCAAGGCAAGCGCCATTTCGGTCGCGGATGCCACATCGAACCCGTCGACCCGTGACGCGAGGTGGTGCACGACAGCGGGCATCGGGTTGGCCTTGATCGAGTAGTGCAACTGGACGCCGTACGGCAGCGCCTCGCGCAGTACGCGTACGCGAGCATCGATTGCCGCGCGGTCATAGGCGAAGAACGGCGTGCGTCCGGCGCGATCGGCGAGCCGGTTGATATTGATGCCGCCGACTACCAGTGCGCCGTTGTGCTCGCTGAACGGATGGTTCATGGGTGCCTCGCTTCGAGTCCGGCTTCGGCGCCGGAGAACGCGGCGCGTAATGCGGCCCGGTCGAACTTCCCGTTGGGGTTACGTGGAATAGCCTGACGCACGACGATGTGATGCGGCACCATGTATCGCGGCAAGTGCTGCGTGCACCATGCCAGAAGCGTTTGAGAATCGAACGAATCGTGAGCGGGCACGACCAGCAGGACAATCGCTTCGCCGAGTGCGTCATCCGGGACGCCGGCGGCGACCGCTTCCGTAACGAGATCGCTGCCGTGCACGGTTTCCTCTATCTCTTCTGGACTGATCCGATACCCGGAACTCTTGATTTGGGCATCGTTGCGTGCGACGAAGTAGAGAAATCCGTCCTCGTCGCGCCGTACGAGATCGCCGGACCAGACGGCGACGTCCCGCGGCGCGCCACCTGGTCTGAGCTCGGGCGACGGCCGATAGCGCAGTGCTGTTTTTGCGGCATCGTTCCAATAGCCTGATGTGACGCAGGCCCCGACATGCACCAGTTCGCCGGTCTCTCCCGGTGCGCAGGGCGAGCCGTCGGCACGTACGACGAGGATTCGGGCGTTCGGCACGGCTTTGCCGATCGAATCGGGTCGGCGGTCCACCTCTGAGGGATCGAGGAACGTCGAGCGAAATGCTTCGGTCAGGCCGTACATGAGGTATGGCAACGCTTGTGGAAACAGTGTGCGCAGTTGCTGCAGGACAGGGACCGGAAGCCGGCCACCAGTGTTGGCGAAATAGCGCAGTGTTCGGCGTGCCGCTTTCGGCCACGTGGCGCGGGCCAGTTGCATCCATAGCGGCGGCACGCCCGTAATGGCCGTGATGCGTTCGCGCTCACACGCATCGATGACGTCTTTTGCGCTCAGATAGTTGACGAGAACGGCAGTGGCGCCTACTGACCAGGCGGAGGTGAGCTGGCTGAGGCCCGCATCAAAGCTGAGCGGCAGAACGGCGAGGATACGATCAGAGGCGACGTGTCGAAGGTAGTGCGCGACGCTCCAGGCCCCCTCGAGCAAGTTGCGATGACTGAGCATCACGCCTTTGGGCAACCCCGTCGAGCCTGACGTGTAGAGGATGGCGGCCAGATCTGTATCGATACCTGACACGGCCGGAGAGTGCTGCACATGCACGTCGATGCCTTTGTCTTCGCCGGCGCTCGTGATCCCGGGCCAGCTATGGACGTTCGTCGTGCTCTGCAGATGCGGGCCTGCGGTACCGGGATCGTCCACGATGATTGTGTGGGCAACGCCTGTCAGCCCATTTTCGTCGAGCATGCGTGCTCGTAGCGCAGTCGTGATCAGGCAGTCGGCACCGCAGTCGCGCAGAACGTGCGCAACCTGGTCGGGCTTGAGCAGTGGATTGACTGGGACGAACACCTGTCCGGCGGCGGCGCTGCCGAGCATCGACACGACGGCTTCTATCCGCTTGTCCAGAAAGATCGCGATACGCGCACCCGGCACGATGCCAAGCGAGGACAGCATGCGCGCGAGGGCGTGCGTGCGGCTTACCAGGTCTTGATAGGTGAGGCGCACCGACCCATGTACCAGAGCCTCAGTGTCGGGAGTTCGATGGGCGGCCGCATGAACAAGGTCCAGGATGTTTTTCATGGGGATAGTGGGTGAGGGTGAGCGTTGAAGGGGTTCCTGCGGGCAGTCAGTGCCGTATCACCATGGCACCGAAGCAGCCGGACAGGCCACACGAGAACAACAGGGACCAACCTCCTGCGTCCCGGTCGGGGCAGGTGTGGAAATTGATGAACGGGTCGGCGCCAAAGACGTGACCGATGCGCCCGAAATTCGTGGTGAAAAGCCGTTCCTGAGGGACAGCGAGCATCGTCATCAGTCTTGCCCAGCCGGGCAGATTGACGTGATGGGGTAGCACGGAAGTGACGTCGCGGGCCGTGATGCCGGCCTGTCGAAGGGCGGTGCGCATGGTGGAAAATGCGGACCAGTAGTAGCGATCGTCGGGCACGGGCTGCAAGTCGTCGTCGGTGCCACGGAAGAAGCGGCCATCCGTGTACAGGTGCAGACCGGCAATGACATTGCGCGGGCCATCGCGCTCGAGCAGCATTGCACAGGCGCCGTCGCTGTGCAGGGCGAGGTCCTGGATTGCACGCAGTCGATCGCATTCGGCGCCGATCACATCGGAGCAGACTATGATTGCTCGCTCGATGGGCGGGTGCCGGGCGGCGAGTGCAAGCAAGACGCGGATGGCCGCCATCGGCGAGACACAGTGCTGTTGTGCAATCGAGAATGCCAATGCCCGATGCAGGCCCGTGTGGGACTGTATCTGTTGGACTGTACTGGCGGGCGGCGCGATGACGCTGGTCTGGATCGTGTGGGTAAATACGAGTGCGTCGATCGTCGTGGGCGTCGTGCGGGTTCGACGCAGCAGTTCGGAAACGGCGCGAATGGCGAGCGCGACCGGCGATTCACCGCATGCATCGTGGAACTGCGCGACGCCGTTGTCGAACAGCGCACGGGCGCGCGCATCGGGCAGATCGCAACGCGCTGCCCAGCGACGCGTATCGACTGTCCTCTCGGGTAGGCTGAACTCGATGTTGGACAGTGAGAACAAAGGGACTTGTACCGAGGCAGTCATGGCGCATCTCCGCAATATTCGAGGATGGCGCAGCCGGCCTGCCCTTGGAGGCCGGCTGACCAGACGAGCACGCGCTGTCTGTTGGAGGGGGAGGTCGACCGAAGCAGACCGTCGAGACGCGCGGGGAGGTCCGCGGCGCCGAGATAGCCGGGCGCCGCTTCGTCGTTCCAGACGTGTTCGGCCGGCAGTCCGCAACGTGCGTTGACTTCGTGTGACAGCTCTGCGTTGATTGCAGCGGGCACAATCCAGTCGATTTCCGCGGGCCGCAATTCAGCGCGCATGCACGTCTCGTGAATGACATTCGCGAGCGTCGCTGTGTCGATGTATTGCGTTCCTATCGCCGTCGAGGAAAAAGGGCATGGTGTGCGTATCGTGAGATGGCGCACGCGCCATCCTGGACGGGGGCGCCGTGCAATCAACAAAGCAGCGGCTCCGTCACCCATCGCGGTGAGCACGCCGACGCGGCGCGAAAACGGCGCGCGCCAGCGCTCTGCCGCGGCGATCAGGATCGTGCTCATTCGGGTGTCGGCGGCCATCATGGCCATGGCAGTCTCCAACGCCATCACGAGCGATACGCCATGAAGCTGCCCGATCGCGAAGGGAGGCCGATTCGATCCAAGGGCGTTGTGCAGACGGCAAGCACAGGACAGCGCCAGGTCGTGTTCGAAACTGGTGGTGCACACGATGATTTGATCCGGCACGGCGTCTTCTGCGTGAGGCACGGCTTCGATGAGTGTCCTGGCGGCGGTGAGCGCCATGTCCGACAGCGTCAGGCTGGGCTCGGTGGCGACCAGGTCAGCGGTTGCGAAGCCGGCTTGGGGCGGTAAGCGGCCGTCGCCACTGAGTGGCGCGATACTGTCGCGCCACCGGAGGGTGTCGGCATAGACGGCCTGCATGACGGTTTCGCGCACGCTCCCGGCGACTGAGAGTGGTTCGACACATGTGTCTGGTGAGGTGCGCGCCGACGGGATGTACCGCGCTGTCGCGACGATGCGCGGCTCGATACCCGAGTGGTCAATTGGTGGAGACATGAGATTCGACGAACGCGACCAGATTGCTGAACCGAAGAAAGAGCTCAGCCGACAGATCTTCCGGAGCCAGCGTGAAACCGAAGCGTTGCTCGAGCTGCAGCAGCAGCTCCGTCATGTTCATCGAATCCACGCCGACGTCGAACAGATTCGTGTCGTCGACGACGAGCTCGGCGCTCAGGCTGCTGCCGAGCACCGATAGGAGGCAGGCCTTCACGGTGGCGGGAACGTCGGGGAGGTGCGGGGTAAGATTGGGGGCCATGAACGATCTCCGGGATGGACATCAAAGGACTCGGGATGTGAGGGGTGACGTGGGATGCAGTGATTCAGCGGAAGGAATTTCCCATGGCGGAGACGTCGATCGCTGCAAGGCGCGGGCGATCATGAGCCGCTGCAGGTCTCCGGTGCCTTCCATGATGTCGAACGCCTTGGCGTCGCGATAACTCTGCTCGAGAGAGGGATAGGTCGCGATGCCGTCGAGGCCGACAAGCTCAAGGGCAGTGTGGGTAACACGAGCAGCCATGCGCGAGGCATAGGCCTTGGTGATCGACGCGTCCATGGAGGTTGCGATGCCGCAATCGATTTTCCAGGCCGCGTAGTGGCACAACAGGTGCGCAGCGGTGATCTGCCGGTCGATGTCGAGAAGGCGTCTTTCTACATCGGCCGCGCGTTGACGCCTGTCGGTGGGTCGCCCGCCTGCGTCGAAGTAGGCGGCCAGGTCGTCGCGTACCCGTCGACATGTGCCGATCATGATCGAGGAGAGCAGTGGCCGGAAATAGTCCCACGCATGCTGGGCGCCAGAGAACGCGTCGTCGAGGGGTCTTTCGTCGCCGCGACTTAGAAGCGCGCTGTCCGGAACCTCACAGTCGTTGTAGGACAGGACGGCAAGCTGGCTGACCCTCAGGCCTGCCATACGTTCGATACGGGTGACCGAGAAGCCAGGGGTATTGCTCTCGACGAGAAATGCGCGGATACCGAAACGGCCCGAGGGTCGGTTGATCGTGGCGAACGTGATTACGCAGTCGGCGCGGGCACCGTTCGTGATGAAGCACTTGGTGCCGTTCAGCACCCAGCCGTGCGCCGTCTTGCGTGCCGTGGTCCGCATGGCTGTAGCATCGGATCCACAGTCGGGTTCGGTAATGGCAAATGCCCCCCAGCGTGGCGTTGGGCTGTGAAATCGCTCGAAGAAATGGGCCTGTTGCTGCTTGTTGGCGAGGGCAAGGACCGGCGGCATCGCCAGACCCGGTCCCGGCAGTGCGAGGGCAAGACCCGCATCCGCGTAACCGAGGTACTCCATCAGCACGACGCGCGACGCGAGCGACTGGGCATCGGGGCAGCCACCATATGTGGCAGGAACGAGGTTCAGGTTGAGTGCGCGGATATCATCTGGTTCCCAGATTGCGTCGGGGATATGTCCGGTCTGATCGGCTGTCGGGCCGTGCGCGCGCATGCTAGCCGCGAGCCGATCGAGGTGTAGGCCGTGGGTGGCGAGCTGCGCGGTGATGGTCGCGAGGCCCGGATGCTGTCGCAACGGTTGCACATACTGGGACATGACGGATTTCCCCTAACATCGCGCACCTGCGCCGGATGATCGACTTGCACGGAAATTGTGGATACGCCGTGGACGCGTCGTTTGAACTGGAGCGTAGGGTGTCGCCGTCGGCATGGCTACCTCCGAACCTGGGGAGGGTGCAGCCAGCACGGGCCAGTTTGCTGGCCGCGTGCGATGTGGATGCCCGATAATGGCGCCGGGATGAACCGATGAATGGCCAACGACGGACGTAACGGATATGGCAGGGCGAAAGAAGACAACCGAAAAGATGCCGCAGGTGCAGCCGGACAAGCGTGGGTCCCGCGCGGTCAAGCGCGGCGATCAGGTCGCCGAGCTGATCAAGCGGTGGATTAACGACGGACAGTTGCGACCGGGAAAGCGCCTGAACAAGGAGGCGGAGCTCCAGCAGATGTTCAACGTAAGCCGTGGCTCGATGCGCGATGCGCTCAAGGCCCTCGAGGTCCAGGGGCTGGTGAGTCTGAGCACGGGACCCGAGGGGGGCGCGACGATTACCCGCGTGCCCATCGCCCGAGCATTCCAGTCGCTTCAGAACTATCTGTTTTTCGAGAACATGTCGCTTGAGGACATTTACGCGGTGCGTCGCGTACTCGAACCGCTGGTGGCCGCAGGCGCCGTTGCCCATCTGACCGATACGGATTTTGAAGCACTTGAACGTAGCGTTTCCGTGTGCGAGCCGTTTGTCGCGCACCATGAGGAAGCGCTCGATCAGCGCCATGAGGACATTCATTTCCACGATGTGCTGGCGGCTGCACATCCCAATGCGTTTCTGCGTTGCTTGTGCCAGATCATCAATCAGATGCTTCACTCACTGGTGATCGTCGCCGGGAACGTAACGCAAGCCGATTACCAGGCGTTTGGCCGGCGGACCGTCACTGCGCACCGTGCGATTCTGGAGGCGGCGCGGCGCCGGGATGCCGAAGCGGTCCAGCAACTCATGGGGACGCATATGGAGGAAGCTGAGGCGCAATTGCGCAAGGTTCACGCCGCATTGCAACAGAAGCTGGTACTGGATTCCGAACTGGATCTGGACACGGGCCGCGGCGCGTCGTGAATGCCCGCGGAATCTGACGATCGATGTGAAGGACGCACAAACGCCGGACATCTATCGGCATTTTTGGTTCAGTCGGCTCGCGAGTGCCCCGCTGTCGCTGTTCAATCCGCTGGCGACTATCCGGCAACCGGGGCTTGGGCACGCGGTCGCAGCGAGCGGGCGTGGCTCGCTTGGACCGACTCATTATCGGGTGAGTGTTGCGCCGGCAACGGAAGCGGATAGGGTGTGCACCATTTCCGCGAACGGCGCTCGTCCGAACGCGAGCTCGAGCACATGACTTGTCCACAGGACCAGTGCATCAGCATGGCGACCGCCGACGATCTGGATGCCGATGGGCAGGCGCGCCGCAGTCATGCCGGCATAGAGGCTCGCGGCGGGTAGCCCGAGCTGATTGCACCATGCCGTGAAATGAGGAAACAGCTCGTTGCTCGACGTCAGTTCGGCGAGCGGCATGGCGACGCGCGGATACACGGGGCAGATGAGGATGTCATGTTGCTCAAAAAAGGCATTGACCGCGGCCCCCAGGTCACCTCGTTCGATCAGCGCGCCCAGCAAGGCCTCACGTGATACCTCGTCTCCTGCCTGAGCATATGCCTGCAGCGATGGATCGAGCTCGTCCCATCCGTTTGGCAGGCCCGACGCGAGTTGCCGGCAGAATGCGCGCCAGAGGGTGGCGTGGACGGCATTGCATCGGGCGATATCTGGCGGGTCGGCAACGTCAACCCGGGCGCCCAGTTCGCGGAAGGTTGCAGCGGCGCGAATCACAGCGTCGTGAATTTCCGACTCGACGGGGACCTGCAATCCGAGCGTCGGGCTGCAGGCAATGCGGATGCCGTCGGGAACCGGTTGGCATTGCAATCCGCGCGCATAGTCGCCGCCGTCGAACGGCAGGGCATACCAATCACGGCTGTCCGGGCGGCTGATGATCGTGAGGAGACGGGCTGCGTCGTCGACACAGCGTGTCATGGGCCCGGCATGACTGAGCAACCCGAATGGGCCGCGGGGCGCATGCGGGACGCGCCCGAAGCTGGGTTTGAATCCGAAGGTTCCCGTGAATGCGGCAGGGATGCGAATGGATCCACCGCCGTCGGTCCCGATGGCCGCTGGGCCCATCCCGAGCGCCACTGCAGCCGCGGCGCCACCGCTGCTTCCGCCGGGCGTGCGCGTGAGATCCCACGGATTTCGCGTGGTGCCGGTGAGCGGGCTGTCGGTGACGATTTTGTGCGCGAAGTCCGGCAGAGTGGTCTTGGCAAAGCAGATTGCGCCTGCTTCACGCAATCTGGCCACGCAAGGACTGTCTCGCTGGGCCGCTTCGTGCGTCGTGGCGCGGGAGCCGTGCCGTGTTGGCACCCCAGCGATGGAAACATTGTCCTTGATGCTGATCGGCACGCCGTCGAGCGGGCTGAGCGGCAGACCACGCTGCCATCGGGCTTCCGATGCACGTGCCATATCAAGTGCCGTGTCGGCAATATGGCAGAACGCGTTGACCGCGGGGTCGAACAACTGAATGCGCTCGAGTACGCCGTGCATGACGTCGACCGGCGACGCGCTGCCGGCTTCGTAGAGTGTGCTGAGTTCGCGTGCCGTCAGCTCGCAGAAATTGTCGATCATGTCACCTCCAGTTAATTATAATAAATTGAAGGTAGGCGTGATTGTGGCTCATGTCAAGCGGGAGGTTGATCGCAGAGATCACCGAAATTACGGGTAAACGCGACGCTAATCCGTGTTGACAGGCGATTCCTGTAATAATAAATTGATGATAATTAATAGATGCGGTAGTGCCGGCATCGAAGGAGGATGATCTGCCGCGCGCAGGCAAGGTCGAACGTTTCGTGGCGGTGGAACGGCGAGCGGCCGGTACTAGCGGTTGTGGCTACCGTTTCGCGTGGGCTGCGTCTGAAGCGCGTGCGATACAGTGGTCACGGATAACGACGCCGCGCGGAGGCAAACGATGAGATGTTCGGGAAGCCGAGCTTCGAGAGTGTCACTCTTTAGCGAGTGCTTCAGCACCGGCGATGAGTGCTCTCTTCTTTTCCTTGCTGAGTCGGCCAGCGATGGCAAGCAGGCTGGCGAGCAGATCGTCTTCCTCATAGAGGAAACTTGTAGGGACAAGCAGTGCGCGGGCGAGACGCTGACTGGTCTGAACTGTCGGCGAATGTTTGCCCTTTTCGTACTGGTTGACTCGGGCGCTGGCGGAAAATTCGTCGATTCCTGCCTGGATACCAAGTTGTTCTTGGGTGAGGCCCGAGCGCAAACGCGCCTGCTTTAGGCGCTGGGAAAACACGGAGGGTATCGTGGTATCGCTGGGCATTCCCGAAGTTTCCGGGAATCGTCTGCCATTGTTGCTAAGTAACTCTTAGTCTGTATGCTAAAAGTTACTTGATCTTTGTCGGCGTGGCGGGGGTTTGCGCTAATGCTTCAGCGCTTTTGAGAAGGGCTTTCCTTTTTTCTCGGGGCAACTTTGCTGCCGTAGCGAGAAGATTCGCAAGAAGGTCGTCGTCTTCGTAAAGGAAGCTGGTCGGAACGTGCAGTGCTCTGGCGAGTCGCTGTCCCATCTGCAACTTGGGCGTATGCTTCCCCTGTTCGTATTGGTTGACACGCGCGCTGGCTGAGAATTCATCGATTCCTGCCTCGATTCCGAGTTGTTCTTGGGTTAGGCCCGAGCGCAGGCGAGCCTGTTTCAGGCGCTTAGGGAAAATAGAGGATGTCGATGTGTTCCGACGCATCCTAGGAGGTTCTTCGTTTTTTTTGGACTTTTTACTAAGTATCTCTTAGTCTAAAGGCTAAGGGATACTTAGTTTGATGTGGGTGGTGACGTGGCTTGTGAATCCGATATGGCGACTGCCCGGCGGCTTTTCGAGTTGGATAGGGTTGGTATGGTGGATACGGAAAGAGGGACTTGTAGCGATGACGACAATCTTCAATATTCTCGGTTATGTGAGCATTCTGGTGCTGGTGGCGCTCGGACTCGCGGTCATATTCGGCATGATGGACATCGTGAATCTCGCGCATGCCGAATGGGTCACGATCGGCGCCTATACGTTAGCGATCGCGCAGTCGGTAGGCGGCCCGCAGGCGTTCTGGTTCGCGTTGTTCGTCGCGCCTGCGGTCGGCGCGATACTAGGATGGTGCCTGGAACGTCTTGTCATCCGGTTGCTCTATGAAAGACCCCTCGATACGCTGCTTGCGACCTACGCGGTCAGCCTGATCGTCCAAAAGGCTCTGGAGCTTGTGTTCGGCACGCAGCCGATGCTTGTGTATGCACCAATCAACGGGGCGCTTGCCGTACCCGGCGGCAGCTATCCGATGTATCGACTGTTCGTGATTGGCGTGGCGTTCACCGTGACCGCGGGATGCTGGCTGATTTTCGCCCGTACGCGCTTTGGCACGCAACTGCGCGCAGTCATTCAACACCCCGCAATGGCTGAGGCAGTCGGCATCGATACACGGCGCCTGAACCGAATGGCCTTTTGTGGCGGCGCAGCGCTTGCCTCGCTGGCAGGCGTGCTAGTTGCCCCAATGGTCTCCGTGGAATCTCATCTCGGCGTTGCCTATCTAGCCAAGGCATTTTTCGTGATCGTCCTGGGCGGCATCGGCTCGATCGTTGGCAGCCTGCTCGGTAGTGCGTTCGTCGGCACGGCGGAAACGCTGCTCAGCTACCGTGTCGATCCTTCGCTTGCCTCAGCCATGGTGTTGATCCTGTCCATCGTTCTGATCCGTTTCAGGCCGCAAGGTCTTGTTCCCGGATTCAGCGCTGCCCATCAACTTCTTGGTAAAGGCTAAGTCATGTTCCGACGCTATCTCGCTCAAATGCGCCTCATGCTATCCCAGCCCGCGCTCAGCCACGACGATTTTTCGCCGATCTCGACGTGGGTCGCGATTGCCGTGGCGGCATTGATCCTTCCGCTTTGCTTGGGAGCGTATCCGCTCTCGACAGTACGCGATGCGCTGATCATGGGGCTGCTCGGGCTCAGCTACGACTTGCTGTGGGGCAGAGCGGGTGTCCTCACGCTGGGGCACACCACGTTCTTTGGCCTGGGTGCCTACGGTTTCGCGGTCGCCACGACGCAATTCGGGCAGACGCCAGCCATCGGGCTGGTTGTCGGACTGATATGTGCGGCGTCGGTCGCGGCGGTGTTAGGGTACTTCCTGCTTTTTGCGGGCGTCAGGCTGCACTTCTTCGCGATTATCAGCATGGCGATCCTGATCATTGCGCAGCAACTGGCGACAAGCTGGCAGTCGGTAACAGGGGGCGACACCGGCATGTTGGGTATCCCGGGTTTGTCGTTCGGTCTTGCCGGCTACACGCTCGATCTGAGCGGTACAAGGGAATCCTGGTACGCCGTGACGACGGTTCTCCTGTTGATCCTGTTCATCACGTGGCTCGCCTGCCGCAGCCGATACGGCAAGATCCTCTCCGCGATCGCGACCAACGAATGGCGTGCGCAAGCCTGCGGGTACTACACGTCGTGGCACTTGTTGCGCGTGTTCGTAGCATCGGCAGGGATAGCTGCCATCGCGGGAGCGCTGATGGCTGCCTGCTCGGGTGTCGTGGCGCCAGACGTGTTCTCGCCTGTGCTGGCCACCGAGGTCATTCTCTGGGTCGCCGTCGGTGGCCGGGGCACGCTTGGCGGCCCCGTGCTCGCAGCCGTTGCGCTGACGCTGCTGAAACAGTCCGTCTCGAGTTTCAGTACCGAGTGGTGGCCCCTGATGCTTGCAGCGCTATTCCTCGGTTGCGTCTTGTTCCTGCCGAACGGTGTGCGCATTCGCGGTATGGCCGCACACGTTCACCGGTTCGTTCGCATGTGCACGGCGCGGGTGACCTTGCACCGCACGCGCCATGCAGAAGGGGGGCGATGATGAACGAGCCGCTCATGAAGGGTATTCGGCTGCGACGCGCATTTGGCGGTATCCATGCGGTCGACGATGTCGACGTGACGATCGGGCCGCGCGACCTGCTCTGTGTGATCGGGCCAAACGGTGCTGGCAAGAGCACGTTGGTTGGCTTGCTGTCGGGCGCAATCCGGCCGGGGGCAGGGGAATTGTATTTTGCCGGCGAGCGGATGACTGGCCGGCCGATGCATCAGTTCTGCCGGCGCGGCGTGTTGCGCAAATTTCAGGGAACCAACACATTCCTCGCGATGAGCGTGCGGGACAACCTTGTCGTGGCGGGGCTGGGGGTGGCGCCTTACCGGGCCTCACCGATGCCAGACCCTGAAGCGATCCTCGACGAAATCGGGCTGTCGTCCCAAGCGGATTTGCGAGCCATGAATTTGCCGCACGGCGAACGGCAGTGGCTCGAAATCGGCATGGCGATGATGTGCCAGCCCGCGTTGCTGCTGCTGGACGAACCGGCCGCAGGCCTGTCGGCCAACGACACCCAGCGGCTGGTGCGTCTCATTCGACGGCTGCGTGAGCGCTGCGCCGTGCTGGCCATCGAGCACGACCTGAGCTTTGTGCAGGCGCTTCAATGCGAGACCTGGGTCATGCATCGCGGGCAGATCGTGCGGCAGGGTGCTTACGACGATATCGCGCGGGACGAGGAAATCCGGCGGATCTATCTGGGGCAGGGAGCGACGCATGCTGCAAATTGAGCAATTGTCCGGCGGCTATGGCGATGTGGACGTGCTTCACCAGATCGAACTCGATGTGCTGCCCAACGAGGTCGTGGCGGTGCTGGGATGCAACGGTGCGGGCAAAACGACGTTGGTCAGGGCCATCATGGGCTTGCTGCCACGCGTAAGTGGTCAAGTACGCTTTCTCGGGCAGCCCGTCACCGGCCTGCGCACCCATCAGATCGCGCGCAGCGGCATCGGATTGGTTCCCCAGGGACGCTGGATTTTCCCGAAACTGACCGTGCGTGAGAATCTCATGATGGGCACGCAGGCGGCTGGCGGCGGCGCAATCCTGGAGGAAGTGTTCGAGTACTTTCCCGTGCTGAAGTCCCGTGTTGCCCAGCAGGGCGGCACGCTCTCGGGCGGCGAACAGCAGGTGCTGGCAATTGCGCGTGCCTTGTGCGGGCGACCGAAGCTGCTGCTGTTGGACGAGCCCTCCGACGGCGTGCAGCCGAATCTTGTCGAACTGATCGGTGAGGTCATTCCCACATTGTGCCGCCGATCGCAACTGGCCGTGCTGCTGGTCGAGCAGAACCTCAATCTCGTGCTGCGGAGTGCGCAGCGGTGCATCGTACTCAAGAATGGCCGACTCGTTCACGCAGGGGGCATCGAGCCTCGGCACGGCGAGATGGGTACACACCCGCTCGCCCAATACCTGTCGCCGGCCGGCGACGCTGCACCGAATTTCCACCTGGACGATCTCCGATGAAAACCACCCTGACCCGCCGTAATTTTTCTCGAACCATGTTATGGGGCGCTGCCAGCGCGCTGGCAGCGTCTGCCGTTCCGTCGCTCGTGCGTGCTGCGACGCCGATCAAAATTGGACTGCTCGCGCCGCTGAGCGGCCCGCTCACGCGGGTGGGTGAAACCAACCGCAATTGCGCGGCGCTGGCCGTCGACGAAATCAACGCAGCGGGCGGACTGCTGGGCCGGCCACTGGAACTGCACGTCGAAGATACGCAGATGTCGACGGCCGTGACGCTGCAGAAGGCGCAGCAGCTCTTCATGCGCGACGAGGTGGCGATGATCACCGGCATGGTGTTGCCGTCGGAGCGAGAAGCGGCGCTGCAGGCTGCGCGAGTCGCGGGCCGGCTCATCGTCTATCCAAATTTCGATGAGGGACGTTGCCATCCCCACCTTTTCACCACCGGTCTGGCCACCAACCAGCGGGTGGATGCGTTGGTCGCGTGGCTAATGCACGAGGGCGGGCGTAACGTCTGCGCCGTGGTATCGGATATCGGCAGCAACCGGAAGGTGCTCGTGCCCGAACTGCAAGCAGCCGTGACGCGCCACGGCGGGCGATTCCTCGGCGTGTACTGGCTGCCTTTCGGGACGCGCGACTATGGGGCGGTTCTTCAGCAGGTCGCCAGTCAGTCGCCGCAGGTTGTCTGGCACAGCATTGGCGATGATCCCGTGACGTTCGTCAAGCAGTACCGCTCGTTCGCGATGAAGCCGCAACTCGTGACCGATATCGCGCACGAGTCGCTGTCGATTGCAACCACGGGGGCGTCGACTGGCGTCATCGGCGTGTCCTCGTATTTCATGAGCATCGACAATCCTGAAAATCGGGATTTCCTCGCACGTTATACCGCACGTCACGCCGCTGCGCGGGATCCACGACTGGGGCCGTATGCCGTGGTGATGCCGCACGGCGAGAACACCTATGCGGGCATTCGCCTGTTCGCTCAGGCGGTCCGGATCGCGGGCAGCGTCGATGCCGACCGGGTCAAGGCGGCGCTGCCTCGCGTTTCGCTTGCCTTGCCGCGCGGGAAAACCGGCGTGGGCCAGGACGGCGGCCACGTGCAGTGTTTGACGCGCATCGGCCGGGCATCAGCGGACGACAGCTTTGCTCTTCTAGACTCGGTGGGACCCATCAAGCCGGTTTGTCAGGGATAGAGGTACGAGGGGGATTCTGAGAGAGTCGAAATTTTATCAATTTAATCAGGACTGCATATGGATGATGAAATATGGACGAGTGCCTGTCAGTTGACTATGGCATTCCAGCGTCGCGCGCTGTCGCCGGTCGAAGTCATGGCTGCCGTACTGGATCAGGTGACGCAGTTCAATCGACAGTTCAACTGTCTGTGCTGCGTCGACGAAGAGGGCGCGCTGGCGGCCGCACGTGAGTCGGAACAGCGCTGGAGGCGAAACGAGCCATGCGGTCTGCTGGACGGTGTACCGGTCTCGATCAAGGATCTGGTGGCCGTTCAGGGATTGCCGACGCGGCACGGCTCGCTGGCGTCTTTGGTTGGTCCGGAGCAGGACGATGCACCCGCGGTCGGGCGGTTGCGGCGTGCCGGTGCCCTCCTGTTCGGCAAGACCACGACATCGGAATTCGGCAACAAGATCGTGACGGACAGCCCGCTCACGGGCATTACCCGAAATCCGTGGGACAGGCGTGTCACGTCGGGCGGCAGCAGCGGTGGATCGGCGGTGGCCGTCGCGCTCGGCATGGGGCCGCTGTCGCTGGCAACGGACGGTGGTGGTTCAATCCGTATTCCAGCTTGCTGGAGCGGCGTGGTGGGCTTCAAGCCGTCGTTCGGGCTGGTGCCGTCGGGCGCCGAAGGGACCTGGCCGTCCCTGTCGACACTGGGACCGATTGCCCGCAACGTGAGCGATGCGGCGCTGATGCTCACCGTGATCGCGCGAGCGCGGCGCACGGCAGACTCTCTCACGTCCTGCCTTCGAGATTGGCGCGTCGGACTGGGCGACGGCGTTGCCGGGCTTCGTGTCGCGTACTGCCCGGCGCCGGCCGGCGTGCGGGTCGACCCCGCTATTGCCAACAGCGTCAGGCAGGCCGTCGGGTTGATTGAAACGCTGGGGGCGCACGTCGACGAGACGGAGGTAGAGCCGCTTAACGGCTATCTGAAGAGCCGCATGCATTCGATTCAATGGTCGGTGTTTTTTGCTCAGCGGATCCAACAACTAGACGAAGACGCACAAGCGCAACTCGATCCGGACGTGCTGGCGCTGGCGCAGAGCGGTGCACGGGAGACGACATCGACCTTCGTCGATGCGCTGCGGGCACGCCACGCATTGACCGTCGCGATGACCGAGTTCTTCGAGCATTACGACCTGCTGGTGACCCCCACCTTTCATTGCGGCCCGCCACCCGTGCCGGGCCTGCCAGAGGAACTGCGCGTCGCGCCACCGCTGACGTCCTGGTGCAATCAGACCGGTTTCCCGGCCGCGAGCGTGCCTTGCGGGTTACCGGGAGGAATGCCGACGGGGCTGCAGATCATTGGACCACATGGTGCCGACGCGCTGGTGCTGCGCGCAGCGCGCGCCTATGAATCGGCGAGAGGGCCGTTTCCGACGCCGGGGCGAGCAAAGGAGCGTCGGAGCGCCGAAGCGGAGTCGCAACCATGAGAGCACAGATTGAAAAGATCATCGTTCATCTCGTCGAACGCCATGCGGAACTCGGTGTGTCAGTCAAACCGTTGCACCGGCAGGTGGTCGCGGCGGCTGTCCTGAGACTTCACGACCTGCGGGACGGCGCCGCACTCGAGCCGCTCTACGACATCGGTGCGGAGATCGGAACGCTATTGACGGCACGTGCGAGATGGGCGTTGGACGTGATGCCGACGGTGATTCAGGGCTACGGCAAGGCAGCGATCGTGGGCACGGCCGTGCCGCTCGAGTGTGGCGCGGCGCTCCTGCATCCCCGGCTGGGCAAGGCAGTGCGTGCGGGCTTGCCTGGCGCGACGTCGATCATGCCGTCGGTTGCCAAGCGCGCGGCGCCCGGCGCGTGCGTCGACATTCCGCTGCATGGGACTGCGGACATGTGGAACTTTGATCTCTTCGACACGGTGTCGCTGACGGTCGCGGATTCGCCCGCGCCGGACGAGATCGTCGTGGCAATCGCGCTGGCGGAGCACGGACGACCTCTGGCGCGGGTGCGGCCGGATTAAGCGGTACCTGGCGTCGCTGTTGCAAAAGAACAATCACGAGAAGGAGACACTATGCAGAAAACGCTTCAGGGTACTGGAGGGAGGTTGACGTTGGCATTGGCAATAGGCATTGCCTCCGGGATGGCACACGCACAATCATCGGTATCGCTTTACGGGCTCGTGGATGCCTTTGTGGGCGAGTTGCATCCGGCCGGCGCGGCGGGCAATGCCTGGCAGGTCGGGTCGGGCGGCATGACGACATCCTATTGGGGAATGTCCGGCTCCGAGGATCTGGGCGGTGGTTTGAAGGCCGTGTTCACGCTGGAAAGTTTCTTTCGCGTGAACGGCGGTCAGGTCGGTTCCTTCAACGGGCAGTCGTTTTTCGGGCGCAATGCTTTCGTCGGTCTGAGTGGTCATTTTGGCGAGCTGACGCTCGGACGTAATACTGCCCCGCTGTTCGTGTCGACCCTGCTCTTCAATCCGTTCGGGAATTCCTTCGTTTTCTCGCCGATCGTCGTGCACAGTTACCTTGGCTCGGCCATGGGCGCCGCGTCGCTACAGAGTGACACGGCGATTGACGACTCGGTGCTGTACCAGACGCCGGAGGTAGGCGGTCTATCGGGAAGCCTGCTCTACAGCAATGCCGGCGTCGCCGGTCATGTGGGGCAGGCCAACTACAGCGCGAATGTCCTGTACTTCGCGGGCCCGTTTTCGGCGACGGCCGCCGTGCAGAGTCTGCATACGGCGTCCTTGTTTCTCAACGGGGCGACGACACAGACTGCCTGGTTGGTCGGCGGTGCGTATCGGTTCCGCGCGATCAAGCTATTTGCGCAGTACGAACGCGTGGACAACAATAATCATGTCACGGACGACACGGTTCAGGTCGGCATGAGTGTTCGAATGGGGCTCGGGAGCGTACTGGTGTCGTGGGCCGGAACGCAGCGACGCCCCTCGGCAGGAGATCATGTCCGTTGGTCGACAGCAGCGCTGGGCTATGACTACCCGCTTTCGAAGCGGGCCGATGTGTATGCGGCCTGGCGTTACGACACGATTACCCGTGTGTCCTCAGGCAACAGCGTGGGCGCCGGGATACGGATGAAGTTTTGAGCGGCAAACCGCCGTTCAGGCAGAAAGCGGCCGGGTTGGGCATCCGGCCGCGGCCGCGTAAGCCGTGATTGTTCCGTGTACGATGCGAAGCGATGCATTTCCGCGGGACTGCATGGATGCAATAATCGACCACAGATTCGCGTGTCACGGGCCGTGGACAACGGGTGATCCGGGTAAATTTCGCAGAACTGATTGCGTGACACATGCGCGATTCCAGATGGGAAGATGCGTTCGGCTTGACGTGAGGCTCGCGCTATCATGTCTGTTCGTCATCACGAACCCTTCATGGCCCATGGCTTTGCCGAGAGTCCGACGCGCCGGTCGCAAACCGCTTACGAAAGTCGAACTCCTGCCTTTATCGACCGAGAAAGTCCATGCGCTCTCGCTCGAAAATCACATGGCACTGGCAGTGGTGCGGGCCGGTCATGGGGGAGAAGCGCAGATCAGTTGTCTGTTGCGGGTGGTCTATCTCGCGTTTTACCTGCGCGGCGAGAGTGAGTTGGGAGAGGCGCTGGCGCTGTACCGGCGGGCCGAGGCCGCCTTGGAAGCGTGCATCGCACGGGCAGAGCACGGGGCCGCGTGGCTGTTGCTCGATCATGAGCGCTCCATGATCGAGCAGATTCTGGTCTTACACGACGAACAGTTGGCGGCCGTGCCGATGCACCGGTATTGCTCCGCGTGGGAACGCCTGCAGCGATTCATGGCCGGACAGATCCCGTCGCCCATTTCGCCGCTGTACGCGGCGGCGTGACATAAAGCCGCCTCCTGACTGTGAGAATCCCCTGAGATTAGCCTACCGCCTTTTCGGTGAGCCGTCCGTCGGCCACCGAAGGCGAGGTCGCGTAAGCGCGAGGGCGAGCCATTGACCGGGTGTGACGGGCCACGACCCTGCTGCCTGCGGGTTGTGCCGCGAGCTCACTCTGACCCGACGGGATGTCCCGTCGATAAGACGGGTTTGGCAACGCATCGTTTTCGCTGCTTGAATGCCTCTCAGTTCCGGCTACGTGTGTGCCGGGTATGGAGGGCGAGTCATGTCATGGAATGGTGACGGAGCGCTGACGATCCTGCGCCGACGGCAGGTCGAGCAGCGCACGGGCCTGTCGCGCTCGACGATCTACAAGCGCATGCGGGACGGAACCTTTCCGCCCGCGATTCCGCTCGGCGGGCGGATGGTCGGGTGGCGGGCGGCCGATATCGAACGGTTCTTGGCAAACCCCGCGCGTTATCGTGCTTCCCAGGCGCGCGAGCCGGAAATGCTGGGAGGCGGCGGTGAAGCGTAATGAGCGTCAGTGGTCGCTCGATGAGCGTCTTCGCAATTGGGGGCAGTCAAGCCGCGGTGCGTACGAACGCGTTGATGCCGAGTGCGTGACACGGGCGTGGCGAACGCTTGCGCCACGGTATCGGGAAATCTTGCGAATGGTTTTCCTGTGGCACGCGGGCAGGGAAGTGGTGTGCCGACGGCTGAAGATTCCTCGCCATCCCGGTCGCCTTTTCGATTTCGAACTTCATGCGGCACGTTCTGCGCTTGCTCGTACCCTTGAAGAAGACGAGCGTCAACGGTGACGTTCCCGTAGCGTATGTCGTGCGATTTTTGGTTCACCCCGCGCCAAGGCAGGGTGAACCGAAGTCACGTCGCGAAGATGCCGTCATCGTCAAGATCGTGCGCACATGGAGCACCAAATGATTTTGGGAACGGCCAGGAACATCGCAGCGCTGCAGGGATTCCGGTTCATCCTGTTGACGAATGTCGACACTTGATTCGACGCGACGGCTGACCTACAGTGAAGCCAACAATCTGATCCGGTCAACGTGCGTAGCACGACCGAGTACGCGTTAGCGGCCCCGCAGCATCGATGTCTGTGTGATCACGTGGTGCGCCGCAATGCTCACGCAAAAGCCTGCAATCGCAGGCTTTTGCGCTTTCTGGCGTGGTTTCATGATTCTCCGTTGAACCTTTAGCCTGCCTTCCTGGCGCCGCGGGTTTACTGTTTCACGCAGGGACGTCGATGCTCGGAGCCCCATCCGAGGAATGACGGCCATGAAATCGCTTCTGGTGGCTTCGGCCCATGGTGGAACCGGCAGAACGACGCTGGTGTGCCAGTTCGCCCATTATCTTCGCCTCGTGCGCGGATACCGGGTGTTGGTGATCGACTTGGCCGAGCCGGCATGCAGTGCCATGTCGCTCGCGCGAGGCCCGTGTGCGAGCAGGATGAAGCGCGGAGCGAACGATATTCAACGCAGCCCATCGCCCGATACGGCCGCGCCGCGCATGGGTGTGCTCGCCGCGGATGCCATTGCGGGCATCGCGCGCCGCGATGATCCACTCGGCGCGCGCTGTTACGCCAACTTGCGACACCTCTTCTCGCAGGTTGCGCCATCGTTCGATGTCTGTCTGATCGACAGCCCGCCATGGCCCGACCCACGCGCCATTTGCGCGGCCGCACTCGTGGATGCATTGGTAAGTCCGATTCTGTTGTCGCCGGACACGCTTGGGCAGGTGGCCGAATTCGTCAATGGCAGCAACGGGGTGCGTAATGTACGTGCTCGACTCAATCCATCGCTGTGTTTTGTCGGCATCGTGCCCAACTGTGTCGAGCTGACACGCCGGCAACAGGCACAGCTCAAATGGATCGAAGCGAGCGTGGCTACATGGCTGGTTCCACATGCTCAAGTTTCGGCAGGCTATCTACGCTTGCCTCGGCTCGACGCCATCACGCAGGCGCAAGCGTGCGGGATATCAGTTGCGGATCTGGCTCGAGTCGATTCAACACTGCATACCGAATGGCACGCCCTGAGCGAGTGTTTCGACACGCTCGCTCGCCACCTTGATCACTTGGGCGAATCGGCATCGCAGTCCGGTGTGGCCGAGGTGTGTGGTGCATAACAGCGCGTCGGCGCCGGACAGGCGGCAAACGGCGGGGTGCCGTCTGGTGCCGCTTGCCGCCGTTCTCGGCACGCTGCTGATGGAGCCCGGTATGGCCCGGGCAGACGACTGGGGTTGCCAGGTCATGCTGTGTCTGTCGAATCCGGGCGGGCCAGAGCAGTATGCCGAATGCGTGCCGCCGATCGAAAGGTTGTGGGCGGCGTTAAGACACGGTGATCCTTTTCCGACATGCGATGTTGGCGCGGGTGGCTCGCAAGGCGGGACGGCAACCAACACGTTGGCTAGCGGCGGTGATTGCCGCGAGGACTTGATGGACTGGCGTGATCCGCAGCCGAGCGATCTGCGGTGTCGAGCAAGCGGTGCAGACAACGTCGTGATCGACAACCAGCGCTATGCGCGTGTCTGGTGGGGCGTTGGCGCACAGGGGCCAACGATCACCGAATCTCACGGTGTAGGCAGTACGCAGGTGCCCTATTGCCCTGTGCAGTCCGCCACGCACGTTCTGCAGCGTATCAATCAGCAGTGGGATCGCTTTGGTGGAGGGTACTGATCATGCCGCTCGACTTCTTGGCGCTTGCGCAACAGTGCGCGCCGCAGATCGCCCCAGTCACGATGGCGGCGATCGTGCGCATCGAGTCCGGATTCAACCCCTATGCGATCGGCGTCGTACATGGCCGGCTGCTGCGGCAACCGTCGAGCGCCGCCGAAGCCGTGGCAACGGCGCGCGTGCTGGACGCGCTCGGCTGGAATTTCAGTGTCGGACTTGCGCAGGTGAACCGCGCGAATTGGGTAGCCTATGGCCTGACTCCGGAGAACGCATTCGAGCCCTGTCGCAACCTGGCGGCAGGTGCCGGGATTCTGCAACGCTGTTTCACTGCGGCCCGAAGCAGGCAATTCCGTACCTTGGCCAACGCTCAGTCTGACGTCCAGGCTGCGCTGCGCGCGAGTCTGTCGTGCTATGCGAGCGGCGATTTCTCGACCGGCTACCGCTCGGGCTACGTACAGCGCGTCGTGAACAACGCGATGGAGCAGTCGTCAACGGTGGCAACGGTGCCGGCGATCGCACCGATCCCGTTCGTGCCGATCGGCTCCGCGATGCCGACTCGCTCACCACAGTCCCGAGCCGTGATTCGACAGACATTGCGACCGGAGCGCGACGGGGTGACTGCCACATCACCGACGACGGGTCGGCCGCGCGAACCGGATGGCAGTGCCGTGGTGTTCTAACCCACCGATTTAGTCAAAGCAGAGTGCGATCGATAGAATAGGAGACGATCATGTGTTTAGGAATACGATTTAAGGCTAGAAAATTCCGTGTGTGGTCGGAACGATTGATGCTCGACCGGAAGGCGGCGTGGGCAATCGCTATCGCTGCTTCGGTTCTGATGTTCGCGGTCCCGGCGTGGGCGCAGCTTTCCCAGGTGAGTACGTTGCTGAACACGATCCAGGCGACGCTGCTTGGTGTCGGTGGCGTGATCTGCTCGATTTCCATCATCTGGGCGGGCTTCCGGATGATGTTCCAGCACGCGCGCTTTGGCGACATCGCGAACGTGTTCATCGGCGGCGTCTTCGTCGGCTGCGCGACCGTGATCGCCGGCATGCTGATTCCGACGAGCTGATCCGGAAGCGCCGAACCATGAATTCGCTCAAGGATCCCGTCTTCAAGGGGTGCACGCGTCCCGCGATGCTGTGGGGCGTGCCGCTCGTGCCGTTGCTGACCATCGGTGGTGGCATGCTGATTCCGGCCATCTGGGCGCTGCTCGCGTGTCCGCCACTGGGCGTTGCGATTCTCTTGCTGATGATTCCCGTGTTCGTCGCGATGCGGATGAATACGCGGTACGACGACCAGCGTCTTGCGCAGTACGCGCTACGCATTCGCATGGCGCGGCGCCAGGGCAATCGCCGCTTCTGGGGCGCGCACGCCTACGTGCCGGTCCGCTTGAAGAGGAGGGCGTGACATGCCGGCCGAGCCGCAACTTGTTTGCGTCGCTAACCGGGAAGTGCCGCTGGCGGGCTATATCCCGTACTTGACGCACGTCACCGACCACGTCATCAAAACGCGCGAAGGCGACTACCTGCAGATCTGGAAAATCGCAGGCATCGCGTTCGAGGCGGCGGATCCGGCCGACATTCTCGCGCGGCACGATGGCTTCAACCAGTTCGTGCGCGGGCTCGCAGGCGGACATGTTTCGATTTGGTCGCATCGCCTGCGCCGACGGGTATCGGATCAGTTTTCGACGCCGTACCGCAATCGCTTCTGTGAGGAGCTGGCCAAACGCTACTACGCGAGCTTTTCCGGCTACCGGATGATGGCCAACGAGCCGTACCTGACGGTGGTCTACCGGCCGAAGCGCACCAGGCTCGGTCGCGTCTTCAGCCGAGCGGCACGCCGCACGCACGATGATATCCGGCGCGACCAGCTCGACGCGCTGAAGGTGATGGGGGAGTTGGCCGCTCAAGTTGAATCGAGTCTCAAACCCTACGATCCGGTCGCACTCGGCGTCTATACCCGGCAAAGTCCTTTCACGCCGACCCCGCGCCGCTATTCGAGTGCATTGGAACTGCTCGGCTATCTGGTCAATGGGGTCTGGGAGCGCGAGCCGGTGCCCGCCGGCCCGATTCGTGAAGCTTTACCGACCGCGCGAATCTTCGTCGGGGCCGAGAAGATCGAGATCCGCATGCCGGCGGCAACGCGCTTCGCGGCAATGCTGGATATCAAGGACTACCCGGAAGATACCGAGCCGGGCATGCTCAATGGCCTGTTGTACGGCGACTTCGAGTATATCGAAACGCAGAGCTTCACGATTCTCGACAAGCCCACTGCGAAAGAGGCGCTCGAGCGACAGCGCAACCAGTTGATCGCAGGCGAGGACGTGGCAGTCTCCCAGGTCGAGGCGATCGATCGGGCGCTCGATGATCTGATCAACGGCGACTTCGTCCTTGGCGAATACCACTATACGCTCGCCGTGCTCGGCGACACACCGGACGCGGTGTCCAAAAGCGTTGCAAAAGCCCGCACGCAACTGGCTGATGCCGGCTTCCAGACGGCGCTGATTGATCTCGTTGCCGATGCGGCCTGGTTTGCTCAGCTGCCGGGCAACTGGCGCTACCGGCCGCGCGAGGCGAAGCTAACGTCGCGCAATTTCTGCGGCCTGTCGAGCCTGCACAACTTCGCGACCGGCAAGCGCGAAGGCAATCCGTGGGGCGAGGCGATTACGATCGTCAAGACCCCCAGTGGCCAGCCGCTCTATCTGAACTTCCACGCGACACCGGACAAGCAGGATTCGCTGGACGAGAAGGCGCTCGCCAACACCCAGATCATTGGCCGCGCAGGCGCGGGCAAGACGGTACTCGAACTGTTTTTGCTGGCGATGGCGACGAAGTACGACATCACGGCGGTGCTGTTCGACAAGGACCGCGGCACGGAGATCGCGATTCGCGCGATGGGCGGCACCTATACGGTATTGCGCCGTGGTGAGCCGAGCGGGTTAAATCCGTTCCAGATGGCGCCGAGCGAGCCGGTGATCGACTTCTGGGAGCGGCTCGTGCGCAAGCTCGTTGACAGCGGCGGGCCGTTTTCCGCGCGCGATGAGCTCGACATTTCGCGCGCCGTGCGCGAGGTTGCGCGCATGGACCAGCCTTTGCGGCGCCTCTCGATGGTACGGCAGCTGCTGCCGAATGTGGGCGAGAACAGCCTGCATGCGCGCTTGGCCAAGTGGTGCGCGGGCGGGCGTCTGGGCTGGGTGCTCGACAACCCGACCGACCGTATCGTTCTGGCCGATGCGGATCTGTTCGGCTTCGACGATACCGAGCTGCTTGACGACGCGGAGGTGTCGACGCCCGTCACCATGTATCTGCTGCATCGGACCGAAGACCTGATCGACGGCCGGCGCTTCATTTACGTGATGACCGAATTCTGGAAGCGCCTGGGTGATCCCGTCTTCACCGATTTTGCGAAGAACAAGCAGAAGACGATCCGTAAGCAAAACGGGCTCGGAATTTTCGATACCCAGTCACCGGCCGATGTGCTGCGCAGTGAAATCGCGAATGCATTGATCGAGCAGAGCGCGACGTTCTTCTTCTTGCCGAATCCGCGTGCCGACTACGATGACTACGTGCATGGTTTCAAGCTGACCGAGGCCGAATTCAATATCGTGCGAAACCTCGGCGAGAACAGCCGCCTGTTCCTCGTCAAGCAGGGCCATCGTTCGGCTATCGGCCGGCTCGATCTTGCGGGCCTTGGTGACGTGCTTGACGTGCTGTCAGGCACGACCGACAACGTGGAACTGCTCGATACGATCCGTGCGCGAGTCGGCGACGCGCCTGAAGACTGGTTACCCGTCTTCCATGAGCAGCTTGCCAAGCGCCGGGCGGCCCAGATCAGCGCGCGTCAGTCTCCATTGCCGGGGCCGGGAGGTGCACGATGAGTGGCCTCTTTACCGCCTTGGGCGGCACCGTCGAGAACGGCATGTCGAGCTATGTCACGAACGTGTCGTCGGCGCTTTCCGTGGTGCTCGTGCCAGTCGTGACAACCGCCGTCACGATCTGGGTGCTTGCCTATGGTCTGGCGGTGGTGCGTGGTGAAGCTCACGAGGCGGTGCCGGCCTTTGCTTGGCGAGGGCTCAAGGTTGCAATCACGCTCGCGTTTGCGCTAAGCACCGGCATCTACCAGCAGCAGATCGTGACCGCCGTCAACGGCGCGACGTCGGGGCTCGCCCAGACGATCCAGAATGCGGCGGACACGACGGGCGGTGGCAATCCAGGATGCGGCTCGGTCAACGGAGTCAGCGTGACGGGGCAGGCAGCGGCGACCAGCATCTACCAGACGCTCGACTGCTACGACCAGCAGATCGATCTCGTGGCGAACGCCTACTTCATTAGGGCGATGCATGAGGGCATCAGCCCGAGTGGTCTGGCTGCCGCCATTGGTGATGTCCTGTGCGGAGTGGTTGCCGCGCTCGGCGGCGCGATCTTCCTGATTGTCCTGGCCTTCGAGGTCATGATGGCGCGCGTGCTGCTCGAGCTCGTGCTCGCGCTTGGGCCGATCTTTATAGCCTGCGCGGCTTTTGCCCCGACCGCGCGCTTTTTCGAGGCGTGGACCGCGAAGATCGCCAATTACGCCTTGCTGCAGGTCCTCGTTGCCGCCTTCCTCGGTATCGCGCTCACGGCATTTTCGGCCGATCTCGTGTCGTTTCACGCGACGGGCAGTTCACCCGGCGGCAATGCGTTGGCCTTGATGCAATCCATTTCCGCATCCTTAGACGACGCGGCAGCGGTGCCCGCCGCGTTTGGCCTCTTTGCGGCCGGCGTGCTCCTCGCGATGGTCGGCTGGCAGTTGCCCGCCGTCGCGGCAGGGCTGTGTGGTGGCGCGACGCTGTCCGGCTTTGGCGCATTCGTGGCCGGCGTGGCGTCGCAAAGCCTTGTAGCGGCGATCGGACGGGCGTCCAGCCGCAACGCACGGGGGCCACGTCCCGGTGGCGAGATTCATGACAGGACGCCTGCAATTGGCGGATCGGGCGGCGGTGCGGCGCCGGCTTACCAGCGCGCCGCGCGCGCGAACCTGGGTCGGCAGGGCAGTTGAAGAGGAGGTGACGATCATGAGCGGACGAAGCAGATGGATGAGCGCCGCATTGTTGTGGGCGGCATGGTGCGCCGGTGCTCACGCACAGGGTATCCCGGTCTATGACGCGCAAAGCGTCGTGCAGGCGATTGCGACCGTCGGCCAGCTCAAGCAGCAAGTGCAGCAGGCGATTCAGATCTATCAGTCGACGGTCGGCACGCGCGGCTTCGGTGCGCTTCTGAACAATCCGGTTATCGCCAGCTCGTTGCCGTCGAACTGGCAGAGCGTCTATGCGGCGATCCAGAGCGGCGGCTACGCGGGCCTGTCCGGCCGCGCGCAGGCGTTGCGTTCGGCCAGCCAGATCTACAACTGCGAGGACCAGACCGGGATCGATCAGCAGGTGTGCCAGCGCGCACTGAACAAGCCCTATCAGGACAAGGCATTCGGCCTGCAGGCGTACCAGAGCGAGCTGCAGGAACTGGACCAGATCCAGAACCTGATGCGGCAGATCGACGTGACCCAGGATCCGAAGGGTGTCGCGGAATTGCAGGCGCGTATCCAGACCGAAACCACGGCGGTCAGCAACGAGATGACCAAGCTACAGCTTTTCCGGATGCTCGCCGAGACCGAAGACAAGCTGGTGGCCGAGCAGCAGAGCGAACTGGTGCTGAGCCGGGCGGGCAAGACCAACCGGTTGCAGGACCAGATGGTGCCGGCGTCGTTCGGACGCTGAGGAGCACGCCATGTCCGTGTCGACTTCCCTGATCCTCGCCGGGTGCCTCGCTTGGAGCCTTTGCGCCTGCAGCAGCGGGCCGCCGTTGCCCGTATTGCCGGACGGCCTGCACCGTGAGCCGATCAACCGCCTGCCGCCCGCGCCTGATGCGCCGCGTGTGCCGGCCGAGCGCGAGTCGCTGGATGCGGGAGACCGTTCATGAGCGCGTCGCACGACTATGGGCGCGTGCTTGACATCGAGGCGTCGCTGACTCACCTGCAGGAGCGCTCCGAACGACGTGCGTGGCACGTCGCCTATGCGGCGATCGGCGTCGCCATGCTCAGCACCACGGCGCTTGCGGTGATGGCACCGTTCTATCGCGTGGTGCCCTTGCCGATCGAGGTCGATCGCCTGACGGGCGAATCCCAGGTGATCGACGTGCTCGACGCCCGCCATGTGCATACGAAGGAGATCCAGGACAAGCACTGGGTCGAGACCTACGTGCGCGCCCGCGAGCGCTACAACTGGGGGCTGCTGCAGATGGACTACGACAGCGTGCTCGCCATGAGCGATGACGTCGTTGCGCGCGATTATCGCGGTACCTATAGCGGCCCCGATGCGCTGGACCGGCAGTTGGGGCCCGGCATCGAGCGGCGCATCCGGATTGTCTCGGTCACGCTGCCGCCCGACGAAGCCGGCCACGCGGTCGTGCATGTCGAGCGCACGTCGTTCAGGAACGGCGAGGCCAATGCCGAGCCCACCCAGCGCTTCGTGATCACGTTGGCCTATACCTACCGGCCACCCGTGTTCACGCGTGAGAGCGTGGCGATTGCCAATCCGTTCGGCTTCAAGGTCACGGCCTATAGCCGGGACGCGGAATATACGCCGCAAGCGTCCGCCGCGGCTGTAGGAGGCACGCCATGAAAGCGCTCCTCCTTAGTATCGCGCTGGCGAGCCTGCTGTTCTCGGGCATGGCCGACGCGTTCGATCTGCCCGGATGGCATGACGACTCGCGCGTTCGCCAGGTGATCTATCGCGCGGACGAGGTAGTACGCGTCGAGGCGCAGCGCGGCTTTGCCACACACATCGCGCTCGATCCGCACGAGCACATCCAGGTCGTGGCACCCGGAGACCGGGACGGCTGGCAGGTAGTCGCGAGCAAGGGCGATCACGACGTGTACCTGAAGCCGCAGCTTGCTGCGCACGCCTCGAATCTCGAAATCCGCACCGACCGGCGCAGCTACAGCTTCGATCTGGTGGTGCTGCCGCTCAAGGCGAAGTTCGGCAATGGCCGTGTGATGTATCGCGTGAGCTTCGTCTATCCGGACGAGCGGGAGAAACAGGCCCATGCGGATTCGGACGCCGGCCTGGTCGCGAAGCGCTTGGCGCAGCCACCTGCCGTACGCAACGTGCAGTACTCGATGCAGGTCATGCCGAACTCCGACGACATCGCGCCGAGCGCGGCATGGGACGATGGGCGCTTTACCTATTTGCGCGTCCCGAACAACCGGCGCATGCCGGCGATTTTCCGCGTGGCCGACGACGGCACGGAAAGCGTGGTCGACAAGCACATCGAAGGCGACACGATCGTTGTGCACGAGCTCGCGAAGCGTTTTGTGCTTCGGCTCGCGGGCGAGGTCGTGGGAATCTGGAACGACGCGTACGACATGGACGGCGTGCCGCCCCATGACGGCACGACGGTCAATGGGGTCAAGCGTGTTCTGCGGAGACACGGCGATGAGTGATGATACCCCGCGCAATGTGATCGAGCCCGACGATGCCTGCGGCTCGCAGCCTGGACGCGACCAGAGCGAGGGGGCATCGGCCGCCTCTTCGGATCGCGGTATGCCAGCGTTGGGGCAATACCGTGGTGCCCGCCCGCGCGCCTGGTGGCTGACACCGATCGTGATCGTGCTGGTTGTCGGCGCGGGCGCCGTCTGGACGGTGCACGGTTTCCTCGCGCGCCATGACGCCCAGGCGAAGGCACGGCGTGATTCGGTGGCCGATACGTCTGCCCAGGGCCGCGTGTTCACGGATCTGCCCGCGTCGTCGGTGGGTCGTGCGGCTTCGGCCCCGTTATCCGCGAGTGCTGGCGCAGTTCGTCCCACGCCAGCGTCGGGCGCGGATGTGGCCGCAGCACCTGCTCGCACCATGCGCGCTGTGGCGTCGCGCAGCTATTACGATGCGCCGCTGCTCGCAACGGGCGGTGGACAGGAGCCTGCGGGTGGGCTGCCCGGCGTACCGGAGGCGGTTGGGGTGACGGGCGCGGCGTCGTCGCTTGCACCCGCCGTAGCCAGCGGCGCGGGGGCATTCGCTCAAGGGCCGGGGCAGGTGGGCGGCTCGCTCGCCCAGGCGCTGACACCAACGGTCACGCCGCGCGTGCAGGCCGGGACGCTGGGTAATCGGAGCCTGGTGCTCGCGCAGGGAGCCAAGATCGACTGTGTGGGCGATACGGCCTTCGATTCGACCGAGGCGGGCATCTCGACCTGCACGGTGGCGAAGAGCGTGTATTCCGACGACGGCCGCGTGGTGCTGATCGAGCGTGGCTCGCAGATCAGCAGCCAGTATCGCTCGAATCTGTCGCCGGGCCAGAAGCGGGTGTTCGTGCTGTCGGCCCGTATCAAGACGCCGTACGGTGTCATGGTCGAGATCGACTCGCCCGCGGCCGATGCGCTTGGCCGCATGGGCGTCGACGGCTATGTGGACAATCATTGGCGCCAGCGTATCGGTGCGGCGATGCTGCTCGGCATCACCCAGGACGCGATTGGCTATCTGTCGACGCGCGGCGGCAACGCCAACGGGCCGGTGGTGTACGAGAGCACGCAGCAGCAGGGCAACGACATGGCCACGCGCGTTCTCGACAGCACGATCAACATCCCGCCGACGCTGACGCAAAACCAGGGCGCGGAGTTCACGATTGTGATTGCGCGTGATTTGGACTTCGGTTCGGTGTATGCGCTGCAGCCGGAGAGCCCGCGATGACGCCTCATGCACACCTGTCGGATGCGTTGCGCGACCCGGTGCTGGCACGGCTGCCCGACGACGCTTCGGTACGCGAACTGATGCGACCGTTTGCGCGGCTTCTCGACGATCCCGACGTAACGGAGCTGGTGATCAACCGGCCGCAGCGTGTGCTGACCGAGAATGCACTCGGCTGGCACGGCCACGATTGCCATGATCTTGATTTCGACCGACTGATGTCGTTCGCCGTGGCGGTGGCCACGCTGACCAATCAGGACATCTCGGCCCAGCATCCTGTACTGTCGGCATTGCTGCCGGGCGATGCGCGCATCCAGATCGTGGTGCCGCCGGTCGTGCCGCCGCGAACGGTGTCGGTTACGATCCGCCGTCCGTGCGCACACGCGAAGACCCTCGATGCATGTCGTGACGACGGACTGTTCGACGAGACGGTATGGCGACGCCCGGATGGACTCGACGCAGGGTTGTCAGCGTTGCGCGCTGAAGACCGCAAGCTCGTCCGGTGCCTGGAAGTCGGAGACTGGGGCACCTTTTTCAAGGGCGCGGTCACGGGGCGGCTCAACATCGCGGTCGTCGGCAATACGGGTTCCGGCAAGACCAGTTTCATGAAAACCCTTTGTCGCTCGATTCCAGCCACCGAGCGGATCGTGACGATCGAGGATGTCCGCGAACTGTTCTTGCGGCACATCGAGAACTGCGTGCATTTGTTATACAGCAAGGGCGGGCACGGTCAGGCGCGCGTGACGCCCGCAGATCTGATCGCAAGCGCGATGCGCATGCGTCCGGATCGGGTGCTCCTTGCCGAGCTGCGCGGTGCCGAGGCCTATGACTTTCTGAAGCTCCTGACGACCGGGCACGCGGGTTCGATCACGAGCTACCACGCGCCCAATGCGAGCGTCGCGATCGAACGCTTCGCGCTGATGGCGAAGGAACACCCCGAGGCCGCAGCCTGGGACGATGTCGCACTCAAGCGCCTGCTGTTTCTGACCATCGATGTCGTGGCGCACATGGACGTGCGCCCGGTCTTTAATGCAGCGGGCGAGCAGACTGGCAAGCGTTGGAGCATGACGCAAGTGTGGTTCGATCCGGTGCGCAAGGCGCGCACTGCGTTCGTATAGGGACCGCTCATGAAGCAACCGTCTTCCCCTCTGCTTCAGCATACTCGGACGGCCGCAATGACGTTGGCCGCGCTGGCTTGCCTGATGGGTGGAGTGGCAGCGTCGCTCTGGCTCGCGTCGTTCTTCCTGTATGCAAGCTTGCGGATCAATCCGCTGCACGCGGGACTGTGGGGCTGGCTCGACGCGGCGCTGGCCTGGCGGAACGGGACGATGCCGAGCTTCGGGCGCAAGCTTGCGGGTGCCGCGCTCTTGGGCGTGTTCCTGTCCTTTGGGGGCCCGGTCTTTGGCCTGCATGCGCTATGGGCGAGCTCGAACCGACGTCGTCTCTATGGAAGTGCGCGTTTTGCGAACGAGGCGGAAATCCGTCGGGCGGGGCTGTTATGACGACGCACACGCACCTCGATACGCCGCCCGCGATTGTCGTGGGCGTATGGCGCGGGCGCTACCTGCGCTTCGCCGGTCAGCAGTTCGTGCTACTGGCCGCGCCCGCCCGTTCGGGCAAAGGCGTCGGCGTCGTGATTCCGAATCTGCTCAGTTTCCCCGATTCGGTCGTGGTGCTCGACGTCAAGCAAGAAAACTATGCTGCCACGGCGGGCTTCCGGCGAGCGCACGGGCAGGATGTGTACCTGTTCAACCCGTTTGCCGAAGACGGCCGCACGCATCGCTACAACCCGCTGTCGGCGATCTCGGATGGCGTGTTCCGGGTGGGTGACATCCTTGCGATCGGCTACGCCCTCTATCCGCCAGGCGGTCACGACGATTTCTGGAAGGACCAGGCGAGAAACCTGTTCCTCGGCATCGTACTCCTGCTGTGCGAATGGCGTGATGCGCGCCGGGCCGGCGAGCGGGCATCCATTCCCGATTATCCGGTCACGATGGGCGAGGTGTTGAGGCAGTCATCTGGCAATGGCATGCCCGTCAAAACCTGGCTGCAGCGCGCATTGATCCAGCATCGTGACCTGCTCTCTGGGCAATGCGTCGACGCGTTGAATCGTTTCCTCTCGAATGACGACAAGGTGCTGGCGAGCATTCTCGCGACGTTCAACGCGCCGCTCACGATCTGGGCCAATCCGATCGTCGACGCAGCGACGAGCGCGAACGATTTCGATCTGCGCGATGTGCGCCGCCGCCGCATGTCGGTTTATATCGGCATCACGCCGGACCATCTGTCGGAGGCGGCGCTGCTCGTCAATCTCGTGTTCTCGCAGCTTGTCAATCTGAACACCAAGCAGTTGCCCGAAGCCGATCCCACGCTGAAATTCCAGTGCCTCGTGTTGCTCGACGAGATGACTTCGATTGGGAAGATCCAGATCATCGCGCGCGCGGTTGCCTATATGGCGGGCTACAACCTGCGCCTGCTGTCGATCGTCCAGTCGATCGCGCAACTCGAGTCCGTCTATGGGCGCGCCGATGCGCGCACCTTCATGACGAACCACGCGATGCAAATCCTCTATGCGCCGCGCGAGCAAAAGGATGCGAACGACTACTCGGAAATGCTCGGTACGTTCACCGACCAATCGCGCAGCGTGAGCCGCCCCAATGCGTTCTTCGGCGGCCGTGGCGGCTCGAGCGAAAGCGTATCGGAGCAGCGCCGGCCGCTGCTGCTACCGCAGGAGCTGAAGGAACTCGGTCGCGACAAGGAAATTATCGTACTCGAAAACACCAAGCCAATCCTGGCCGACAAAATCTGCTATTGGCGCGATCCCGAGTTTGCGTCGCGTGTCGTGGCCGCGCCATCCGTGCCTGTCATGAACCTGGCCCAGTTCTGCGCGGTCGTCGAGCGCCGGCTGCGCGATGTGCATCCCGACGAGGTCGATCCGCACGGTGTGGGGCTAAGCCATTTGCCGCCCGAGTACCTGGAAGTGCTGCAGGCGTGGGATCCGCGTGAGCTTCCGCCGAATCTTGCCGACATCAGCGAGGCGGAAGCTGTGGCCTACGTGGAACGGCATTTCATTCTGCTGGGGGTGCCGGCCAGCAAGGTTGTGCAGGCAAGACGTCACCTGAGCGTGGACGATCTTGACGTAGCGGAACTCGATTTTGTCGAGCCGCCGCGACGTGCTGCCGCAAGTGGTTCGCCAGTCACGGGAGTGCTGCAATGACGACACCCTACGTGGATGAGGCGGACCGTGCGCGTGCCGCGCTTGCCGTGATTCCGGCTGACGACTACGAGACCTGGGTCGACATGGCGTTCGCGCTCAAGCAGGGCTTCGGCGACGAGGGCTTTGAAATCTGGGACGCGTGGAGCCGCACGGCCGCCAACTATAACGAGCGCGCGGCCCGGACCACGTGGCGCTCGGCCAGCGCGTCGGGCAGCAAGACGCTTGCCACGCTGTTCTGGCATGCGCGCCAGCATGGCTTTGACCTGACGCGAACGAATTATCCGGACCGAATGAGCGCCGCATTGGCACCGCCTCCCGAGGTGCTGGCGCAGCGAGCGCGTGAGGAAGCGCAGCGGCAGGCGCGCCACGCGGCTGTTGCCCGCGAGGCCACCTCGATCTGGCAGTGGGCGAGGCCGGTCGGGCCAGCGCATCCGTATCTCGTGCTCAAGCACCTTGAGCCGGTGGGTACGCTGCGCGAGCTGGATGCACTGGAGCTGCGTGCGCTGCTTGGCTATACACCGGCCAGCGAGGACGAGCCGCTAACGGGGCGCGTGCTGATCGTGCCTGTCTGGAGCGGACCGATCTCGACCCTGGAGTTGATTGACGAACACGGGCGGAAATCGTCACTGGCCGGCGGCGTAAAGAAGGGCGGCTACTGGATGACGCAGCCGAGGCTGGGTCCGGCCGGCGAATTTTCGCTGATCCTGATCGCTGAAGGCATGGCGACGGCATTGTCGGCCTCACGCGCGACGCACTGGTTCGCGGTGGCGGCGCTCTCGAGCGGGAATCTGGGTCTGGTGGCGCAGAACCTGCGTGAACGGTATCCCGATGCAAAGCTGATGGTACTCGGCGAATTGGGCAATGGCGAGGCGCAGGCCCGGCGCGCAGCGCAAGGCGCGAAGGCGTTACTGGCCTGGCCACGGTTTGCCGCAGATGCGCGTATTGACGGAAAGGTGCCGAACGATTTCAGCGATATGGCGGTGTTATCGGGCTTTGATGCCGTCGGCGAGCACCTGCGCGCCGTGACCCGTTCTGTAGTGAAAGCAGATGGTCAACCGGATGTCTCCACCGCATCCGGCATGACGGCAATTGAGGTGGATCAGCGTGAGGAGGACGGAAAAATGGGCAACGTCAACGAAAAGCTGCTGGCCGACGACGAAGGCATGCCGCGTCGCCGGTCCTCGAAGCGCAGCACACCGAAACCGGCCGCGCCGGATGTGCCGGCAACGCACGATGCATCCGGCTCGGCGCAACCATCGGTGGATTCTCCCGCTATGGCGCCGGCTGCAGCGCTTCCGGTTGCCGATCCGCCGCGGTCTGCGTCGGTGCGCCCGCCAGTCGGCGAGCCCCTGTTCGGCGTGCGTGACGTTCCGAGCGAGGTCAGAGCGCTGGCGGAACACCGCTTCGGCTCGCCACTGAGGATGGGCACGCCACGCGAGAGCGGCGGGCCGTATCGCGGTGAGGTGTTCAACACGGAACACTACCTGATCCAGGAGGTCTCGACGCGCAGCGTCGTGTTTCACCGCAAGGATCAGATGACGTTTGTGTCCGAGCGTCTGAAGTGGATGGACGAAAACGCGCGACTGAACGGTTCCGAGTTGCAGGTGGGTTATGACGGCCAGCTGGCAAAGGTCTATCCGTGGGACCGTGCGCGCGATCTGCTGGAGCGCACGGTTGGTTCGCTGAAGAAGTCCGCACGTGAGCTGAATTTCAGCCCCAATCTGGAGGGGATGCTCGACCAGTTGCAGGCGAGATCCTGGACACGTATCCGGGAGGCGCGCTCGGCTGAGCTGGAGAAATCCAGGGAGCAGGATGCATCGCGCGAAGCGGGTTCGGCACCTGACCGATAAGGCACGGCAGCGTCGTACCCACGTGCAAAGCCGGGCTTGAGGATGCGAGGTGGCGACATGGCTCAGACAACTTCCGCTCACGAGGCCGATCCGGCCATCAATGTGATCGAACAGGATGAACCGGGCAGCAGTGGCGGCTCGGCTCCGTCGCACACTCGTCGGGACAGGTTGGAATCGGCCGCGATGCACGCCGTATCCGCCCAGCGCCGACGTGAGTTCGATGCGGCCCGGGCGAGATTGCGTGACCAGGCGATGCGTGACGATGCCACCACACCGCGGCAGGCCGATACCCGATCACCGATCGGGACAACGGCCGAGGTGGACCGGGGAAGTGCGCCGCTTGACCAGCCGCCCGAACGCGTGCGCAAGCGCTATCTGCGCGCGGGCAATCAGTATTTCCTGAAGGATGCGCCGTATCAGCTGGCGTTCGAGGATCTGGGGCCGTACCTCGTCACGGAGCACAACCGGCCGGACGTGGTCGAGTCGATGATTGACATGGTGCATGCGAAATCGTGGCGGTGCATTCGCGTATCGGGCCACGAGGCATTTCGCAGCGAGGCGTGGCTGCAGGGCACGCTGCTCGGCATTGAAGTGAATGGCTACGAGCCGAAAGCTGCGGACCTGGCTCGTCTGGCGGATGCCCGGCAGGCACGGCTGGATAATCGCATCGAGATCGCGGCGGATGTCAGGGCGAGCGATGCTGCAGGCGCACGGGGTCACGCAGATGATCGGGCTCGGGCCTCGTCCGCGCCGCGTGTCGATGCAGGCGCGACCGTCAGCGGAACTTCTCCATCCGCGTCAGTGCGTGGACCCGCACCGGAACCGCCTATCCCGGAAGCGAATAGGAGCGCCGCAATTGACGAGACCGACGCCCCTCGACGGTATGCCGGCGAACTGCGTGAGCACGGTGGCGCCCCATACCAGCACAATCCGGCGCGCAGCGACTCGTATTACGTCGTGTTTCGCGACGAGGCAGGAACCGATCAGGTGGTGTGGGGTGTCGATCTCGAGCGAGCGGTGCGTGAGGCGAATGCTGGAGTCGGGCAGCAGGTGACGCTCGAAAATCTCGGCAAGCGTTTCGTCACCACGCGGGTGCCGATCCTGGATGATAAAGGAAGGGTAATCGGCGAAGAGGAGAAAGACGTTTATCGCAATACCTGGCAGGTGGAGGTCGTGCAGCGGGACCGGACAGCCTGCGTCTCGTCGCCACAACCCAGCAATTCGATGGATAGCATTGACCGCTGCGCGGATTCGCACGCTGTGCACGTCACGAAACAGGAGCCACATGGCCGGCGTGACGCGCAGGATTCGGAAAGCGAACGGACATTGCATCTGGCCGTGCTGGCGGCCGCCATGCGCGAGCAGGGTTTCAGTGAGCGCTCAGTGGCCCGCGTGCAGCAGCGTGCTGAACGCATGCTGGTTGCGTTCCAGCGAGAGGGCATTCCGGTGCCGACACCGAAAGTATTCGATCCGAAAGCGCCTTCGGGCCGGGAGCGTCGCAAGCGTCCCGCTGCGGAACGCACGTCGGCCCAGGAGATCGACCGCACGCCCGCCGAACCATCACGCCCTTCACCGTCTCGTTGAGGTGAATCGTGGTCGTGCGCGAGCGCTTGTGTGTCGAACTCGGGCCAGTCAGCTTGCGCTGGGACGACTGGTGCGCACGCCGCGGTTTGACTTCGGGCGAGGGCGTTCGCCAGTTGATCGCGATCGCCATCCGTGACGATGCGCATGGGGAATCAGGTGCGATCACTTCGGGCTTGCCCAGGCCGGTCGTCGGGGAGCGGCGCAGTCGCATCGAAATTCGGCTGACCGCCGCAGAACTGAACGCTGTCGAACAGCGTGCTGCTTCGTTGGGCCTGAGCGGAAATCGCTGGATCGTGTCGCTGGTGCGTGCGCACCTGACACGGGAGCCTCAGTTGGGCGAGCACGAGATGCATGCGCTGTCCGTATCTAATCAGCGGCTTGCCGATATCAGCCGCTTGCTGGTTCACGTTGTGCGTGCCGACGGGATAGCGCTCGTGCGTCGGGATCTGACGCTCGAATGGGCAGAAATGCGAAGACAGATTGATGACCATCTGCGTATGGCGGCGAGCGTCATTCGCGTAAACCTCGATCGTTGGAGCCGCTGACATGCCTTATCCGAAAATCTATATCGACGCGATGCTCGTGAATTGGGGCGATCGATTGTTTCAGGAGCCCTTGCCGCATGCACGCGCATCGCGGCTTTCCGGTGTCGGTATTCGGGACGAGGCCGCCCGCATGCGTGCCCAGCTCGCCCGCACGCTCGCGCGCACCCCGGAGGTCATGGTCAAGATCACCAACAAAGCCGGCAGCGCGCAGGGCATGGGTGCGGTGCGTCGGCACCTGCGCTATATCTCCCGTAACGGCAGAATCGAACTGGAAGACCAGAACGGCGACCGTATTGTCGGCAAGGATGCGTTGCACGATCTCACGAAAGCCTGGCAACTCGGCGGGTGGGGCATCCCGGAGGCCAGCACGCGACGCGAGGTCTTTAATATTCTGCTATCGATGCCGCCGGGAACGGACCGACAGGCGGTGCGCGATGCAGCGCGGGACTTCGCGGCGCTCGAGTTTGGCGACGGCCGCGCATATGTCTTTGCGGCGCACGACGACGAAGCGCACCCACACGTGCATCTGAGCGTTCAGGTGCGTGGTCCGCACGCTCGCCGCCTGAATCCGCGCCACAAGGATCTCCAGCACTGGCGCGAGCGCTTTGCGCAGAAGCTGCGGGAGCACGGTGTCGAGGCGAATGCAACGCCCCGGCGTGCGCGTGGCGTGACGCAGCGCTATCCGAAGCCGGCCGTCGTTCATATGATCGCGCGGGGCGAAACGCCGAGGTACTGGAAACCGCTGCCCACTGACACCCAGCGCGATGCTGGATGGGTAGCGCAGGGCGGCGTATTCACCGCTTGGCGAGCGATGGCCCATGTGATGGCGAGCTCGCGTGCGCGTGAGGATCGTGCGATGGCCGTTGAAATGGCGTACTTCGTTGGAGCCATGCCCGTGCAACGAGACCGACCTGTGCAGGTGCGTGAGCAGGATGTGCGGCGCGGGCAGCCGGATCGTAACGTGCCGGATGCAATAGATCGCTCAGACGACGCCAGGCCGGACTTCGAGCGTTGATGCCGAGAGGGCGTGATGGCCATGCCTATCGCGCCGTGGACCGATGGCAAGTGTACCTGCGGGGCTGGATTTTGAGCATATGGAAATTCAGTACAAGTTCGGCGGCGCAGCGTCTTTTGCACCACGTGGGATGTGGAGTTCATCAATTGATGTCGTTTACGATACGAATATTGGTTGTTTTCTGCGCCGGAGTGTATGCCCGTTCACAAGACGACGTAACTGACCTTGCTCTCCCGGGGCGCTCTGAACTTGACCGGCACTGACCGACCTTGATGTTTCTGTGCTGGGGTGACCGAAGTGCGAAGTCAAACGCCGTGCGGAGCGCGTTCGACGCCCACTTCGTGCGTGCGCAGACCGGGCTCGGTGCGGAAAAGCCTAACGAGCATTGACCTGAACGTGCCACTATTCCCGACGCTTAGCGGCGGACATGTCAGTGTGCTCGGAGTAGTGCTGATGCGTGATCGCCCCCTGCTGGCGCGGGCAGTGGCGAGTCAGACGAGGCGAGCGAGCTGCGAATGAAGTGCAGACTACCGAGCGCCGTTTGAAGATGCGGCGCCGTCTGGCAAGCGGCACCGGTAGTCTGCATCGTTCGTTCCAGTGCGCCAATCGCCGCCTGCACCGCATGCGTGGCTGCGGCGCTCGCCGCCGGCGTCGGGCCCCCGAACAGTTTCCGGATCGCGCGGCACGCGTCGGCGGAATCTTCGAGCCACGCTGGCGCAGAATCTGGGCCGGCTTGGGCTGCGCTGATGGTCATTGCACCGCGCAAGTCCACGACAGCCGAGCCGATCTCGAGGACGCACAGAAACCATTCGACGGCCTCAGCGCTCGCCACCGTGTCGTCACGCGATATCGCCCGCACCTGATACATGAGGTCGCGCGTGCGGCTTTCGAAGCGCGTGCGCAGCGTCGCGAGCGAGTCGATGCATGCAAACACGACCTGCCTGCGCAGGTCCGCCAACAGGTGCCTGCGCAACCCGCGTGTCGTCGGCGGCAGGAACAGTTCGAATGCAACCGACGCCATCAGCATGGACACGACCAGCGCGATCGCGTCATTCATGAAGGACGTCGGATCGTAGGCGACGACATTGTCGGGGCCCGTCAGAAAACAGAAATAAATGCAGTATCCGATGCCATACCCGGCCAGCGACGGACGAGTTGTCATCCAGCATCCCAATGCGAGAGGTGGGGCGAGTACCACGCACAACAGCGGGAAGCCGTCGATGACAGGGTAGACAATGAACATGACGAGCAGCCCGATCACGGACGCGAATGCGGTGCCGATCGCCATCTGGAATGCCGTGTGCGCCGGGCGGGCGGAGGATGCGACCAGCGCGCAGATTGCGCCGCCGTTCAGGACGAGCAATGCGCCCGATGGCCATGCGGTCGCGATCCAGAACACGCTAAGTAGGAGCGTTAGCAGCATCGCCCGGATACCGGCGACCGCCGCGATGACCGGATTGGTTCGCGGTTCGTACGGCGCGATCCACTGTTCGCGCTCGTGTGCGATTGCCGTCAGAGACAGATATGTCTTCGCGTAAGAGATATAGCTGTCCAGGAATCGGTCGAGCAACTCGACAGCCGTGTCGAAGTCAAGCAAGGTTTCGCTGTTGCCGAGCCGATTTCGCGCTGCGAGCGCGCGGCGGGGCAGCACCGTTCTGTAATGTTCGAGCTTGTCGGCCAACGACCTGACGAGTGCTTCCGTGTCGTTGGCGTGCCCTGCGTTCTGCCGCTCGACGCGGATCGGCGCCGCGACACTGGCCATCAGCGATTCGATCTCCGTCAGCGTGACGTCGGCTCGCTCGGCACGCAGTCGGACGATCAGTTGACTCAACGCGTGCAGGCGCGTCGACGATGCCATGCGTTCTGCATTCAGGCGAATCAGGCGGCCGTTCCGTAAGCGCGTGTTGGGGCCTTCGAAAACCGCCGCGCTGCGTGCGGCTTCCGAGTTGACGGTCTCATCGACGATGCGCACGCTCAGCTCCTCGAGAAACGACCTGTCGATTCGACCGGACAGAATCGACAGGACATCGTCCGTGAATTGCGTGAACCGCGCCCGGTTCACGCGACTAATCTGTTCGCTGACGTGCTGGGGAAAGACGAGCGCGCTGACCGCGCCCGAACTCAGGATGCCGATCGTCACTTCCGTTACGCGCGTCATCGCTGAAAGAAAGGCCGCATCCGGGTGCTGCCATGACGGGATGCCGATGAGCGCGGCGGTGTAGCCGGCGAGCACGAATCCGTATGTCCGGAAGTTGCGGTTTCGCGCGGCACCCGCAGTGCATACACCGATCCAGAGCGCGGTTGCACCAAGGAAGAGTTCTGGCGCCTGTCCGAACAAGCTGACCAGTACCAGCATGGCGAGCAGGCCTACGATCGTGCCGCAGATTCGGTAAAGGCTTTTCGCGAGCACCATGCCGCTTTGCGGCTGCATCAACACAAAGACGGTCGTCATTGCAGTTCTTGGCATTGGAAGCTCAAGCTTCATCGCTACGCCGAGCGCCAGCAGCGCGGCGAGGAGGGTCTTGAAGACGTACAGCCAGGTGATGCCGCTTGTGCTTGCCCAGTCGCGGGCGGCGTCGACGATGGCCACCCCTGTTCTGGTATCCGTAATGCGGGGTATGAATTTGAAGGGTGATGGAGACATGATGTAAGTGGCGCGCGATGCAGGCGTGCGGCGATGACGCGGACGACGAGCGTGATTGTATTTTCCGGACGTGTGCTCGAGTATTGCGTGTGACGTTAAATGCATTTGCTGGATCAGGATCGATCGCAGTGCATGACGGCTGGGTGCGAGAACGAATAGTGACGATTGGCGAGGGTAGACTCTATTATTATGTAATACGAATCAAGAGATGGGGGCGCCTGCATCGTGATTCTTGCTCCGAGCGACCCGACAACCGGTCTTCCGCGCAAATCAATCTGGCGGGAGACCGGCGTCGGCTGGGAGTGTTTCGTCGTTGCCTGGATTGCTGCGCGCGTTAGCCGTGGGTCAGCATGTTAAGCAGCGCTAGGGCGGCCGGTTCGGACGATGCTGGATTCTGGCCGGTGATCAGCAGGCCGTCGACGACGACATACGGTTGCCAGTCGTCGGTTTTCGAGTAGTGGCCACCCTTCGACTTCAGTTCGTCCTCGACGAGGAATGGCACGACGTTCGTCAACCCGACAAAATCCTCTTCCGAATTCGAAAAGCCGGTGACGGTCTTGCCGGCGACGAGCGGTTTGCCGTCCTGCCCCTTGGCGTGCCGCAACACGCCCGGTGCGTGGCAGACGGCTGCGACCGGTTTGCCCAGGGCGATGGCCTGCTCGATCAACGAGATCGAATGTGCGTCTTCGGCGAGGTCCCAAAGGGGGCCGTGACCGCCCGGGTAGAACACCGCGTCGAACTCTTCAACAGCGACGTCGGACAGCTTGTGTGTGGCCGCGAGCGCCGCCCGCGCGTCGAGATCCGCGTCGAAGCGGCGCGTGGCGTCGGTCTGAAACGCCGGGTCCGCGCTTTTCGGATCGAGCGGGGGCTGGCCGCCGGCCACCGACGCAAGCGCGATGTCCGCGCCAGCGTCTTTCAGCGTGTAATAGGGGGCAGCGAACTCCTCGAGCCAGAAGCCGGTTTTCTCGCCGGTCGAACCGAGGGTGTCGTGGGATGTCAGGACGAAGAGAAGTTTCATGATATCAATCGATGAATGTAAATGATGGATGCGCGAAGCATGCTTCATGCAGCGGCTTCGGCGACGCGCACGACCACCTTGCCGAAGTTCTTTCCTGCGAGCAGGCCGATGAGCGCTTCCGGCGCACGTTTGAGACCGTCGGTGACGTCCTCGCGCGGCGTGATCTCGCCGGCCTTTACCCATCCGCCCATTTCGGCCAGGAACGCCTGATAGCCGGTCGCATAGTGATCGAGGATGATGAAGCCCTCCATGCGGATCCGCTTTTTCAGGAGCGTGTCGGTCAGGAGCGCGAGCCGGTCGGGGCCGGGAGGCGGTTCGCTATCGTTGTATTGCGAGATCAGTCCGCAGACTGGCACGCGTGCGCCGACATTGAGGAGCGGCAGCACGGCGTCGAAAATCGCACCGCCCACGTTCTCGAAATAGACGTCGATGCCGTCGGGGCATGCTTGCGCGAGCTGCAGTGCAAAATCGGGCGCACGCCGATCGAGGCAGACGTCGAAGCCGAGCGTCTCGGTGACGTACCGGCATTTCTCCGCGTCTCCCGCAATGCCGACGACGCGGCAGCCTTTCAGTTTCGCGATCTGGCCGACGACGGCGCCTACCGCCCCGCTCGCCGCCGCGACGACGATCGTTTCGCCCGGCTTCGGTTGCCCGATCCGCAGAAGGCCCGTATAGGCAGTGAAGCCCGGCATGCCAAGCACGCCCAGCGCATGGGACGGGTGGTCGAGATCCGGGCCGAGTGGCATGAGATCCGCGCCGTCGGAGAGCGCGTAGTCCTGCCAGCCGCTTTCGCCAAGCACCACGTCGCCAACGGCAAATGCCGGATGTTTCGATGCGACGATACGGCTGACAGTGCCGCCAACCATAGTATCGCCGAGCGCAACCGGCGGCGCATAGGACGGCGCGTCGCTCATGCGCCACCGCATGTAGGGATCGAGCGACAGGTAAAGCGTCTGCAGCAGGACTTCGCCTTCGGCGGGCGTCGGCACTGCCGTGGTTTCAAGCCGGAAGTTGTGCGCCGCCGGCGCACCGACGGGGCGGCCGGCCAGGACGACCCGGCGATTGACGGATTGGGAATGCGGCATGGGTGACCTCGTTGTTACGGTTTCGCCGCCTGGATCGTGCCGGGCGGTGGTGGGATCTTCACGCGACAGTCGCGATGCACAGGACGACGTGCCATCGCACGCTGTACACGAAAAGTAGACCAGTCGTCTATAGCTTGAGCGCTTGCGGGCAACGTCGCAGGGCATGATCTGCGGGGTTGCGCCGGGTTGCGCAATTCATCGCATGAATGCGAGGGCCGACCTGAAGGTCGAACCGTGATGCGGATCATACGGCTGAGTAGACCAGTCGTCTAGTGACCGTGCAACGCGATTTCGCACGCTGCTATCCGTCCCGTTTGCAATTGCAGGGGGGGCGCACGGCAAGAGCGAATCGCGTATCCGTTCGCCGCAATGGCCGTGTCATAAGGCGTTCGCCGAGATGGGGCGTGCTGGAAAATGACGGCGCGCGACCGCTTCCGAACCGTGAAGGCGATGCGGCCGGCCTCCCCATTCGGGGGGCGCGTTGGCTGCGTGAAACGCCGTAAGGTAGTCAGCAAGGTTGCCGGCCGCGTCGGTCCGGCCGGCGCAATCATCGCGTACCGAGCGGGAGGGGCCATGACCAGAACGGTGTTGATAACCGGTGCGGGGTCCGGATTCGGGCGAGGGGTCGCGTTCGCGCTTGCCGAACGGGGGCATCGCGTGATTGCATGTGGTCAGATCTGGCCGCAGGTCTGGGCGCTGCGGCAGGAGGCCAAGGCGCGTGGTGTAGACATGCAGGTCATCAAGTTCGATGTGACAAACGAAATCGATCGTGCAAATGCATTGACGCACGACGTCGATGTCCTGCTGAACAACGCGGCGATCATGGAATCCGGCCCGCTTGTGGAGATTCCGATATCCGTGTTTCGCTCGGTGTTCGAAACGAATGTCTTTGCGGCGCTCGAAGTCGCGCAGGGATTCGCGCGCAGGATGGTCGTGCGCGGGCATGGCCGAATCGTCTGGATGTCGTCGGTCGCAGGACTCGTCAAGGTGCCTTTCGACGGTGCCTACGCCGCGTCGAAGCATGCCGTCGAAGGCATCTGCTCCGCGATGGAGGAAGAACTGAAGCCTTACGGCGTCGAAGTCGTGACGATCAATCCCGGCGCCTATCGGACCGGCTTCAACGATACCGGCATGGAAAGCATGGATCAATGGTGGAACCAGGGCGAGCGCTTGGTGGCCCACTGGCCGACGCGCGAACTGAATCGGCAACACGATCCCGCAGAAATGATCGACGCCATCGTCACGGTGATCGAGGCGGAGGCTCCGCCGTATCGGACTGTCAAGCCTGAGGCCGCCGAGCAGCTCGTGCGCGATGAACAGGCCGCCGCATGGCAACGGATTGTGGGCGGCAAGCGATGAGCGGCGCGAACAAACGCAACACCCGGGTAGCCTGTCCGGCACGCATGGACGCACGTTGCCGGCAGTCGTATGGCGGCGCCGCTAGACGAACCGGAGCAGAGAGATCGTGATCGTCAGCGTCACCGCCGACAGGATGCTCGACGCGACCAGCGTCGCGCCCGCGGTCGGATCGTCGATGTCGTAGCCGAGCCCGAACAGGATGCCGAACGACCCGCACGGTATCGCCGCGAGCAACACGAGCTGCCCGGCGATCGGCGACGGCACGGAGAAGAGACGGACGCAGAACCACGCGAGCAGCGGCTGCACGATATGTCCGAGCAACAGCGCAACAAATACCTCCTGGTTCAGTCGGATCGGAAGTGCGGCAAGGATGAGGCCGGTGGAAAACAATGCGAGACCGGCCGTCGTTCCGCCGATGATGCCCAGAGATTGGGCGATCAGCGTCGGCAGGTGCCATCCGGACACGGAGAAGGCGATACCGCCGAGCGGCGCCAGAACGACCGGCTTCAGGAAGGTGTTGAGCAGCGCGCCGGCGAGCGGTTGCGCATTCGGCCGACGCGCGTGTTCGGCGCTGCGGGCGCGCTCGAGCAGAATCAGGCATGCAGGGGACATCACGATCGATGCGATGGTGATCGCGAACGCGACCGTCAATGTGCTCGACTCGCCGTACACGGCGGCGAGAAGCGGCAGCCCGACGGCCGCAAAGTTCGGCATGCCAACTGTTACGGCGCGCACTGCGGCGCGACTCGGATCGACATGGAAGATGTGTTTCGACAAGACAAGCGACGCGAAATACGGTACGAGCATGAAGATCACGATGACCGCGATGGGGATCAGATGGCTCGCCAGCTCCGCGCGCGGCATCTTCGCGGTGTAGACGAACAGCGCGAACGGCAGTGCATAGTCGACCAGCAATTTGTTGATCGACACGATCGGCATGTTTCCGGCATGGGTTTTCCCGGCGAAATAGCCCATTGCGATCGAAAAGAAAAACGGCACCAGCGCGTTCGATATTTGTGCAGTCATGGCAGCTCCAGAGTGGGTCGCCGGGCACTGTGCCGGTATCCGGCGCGATCGCCCGCATTCTGACCGAGCGGTCTCGACGCGGCGAAGCAAGCCAGCCCGCGAGACGCACGTTGCTGCGAACATGAACGCCTCGCGGTATTTTTTCACCCCCCCGTACTGGGGGTAGAGCAGTCGGCTCGACAGCGCTATCGTTGGCGCATCGTGGCGACAGGCCGAAATGATGCAGGCAGGCCGGTTCGTACTGCGCGGGTGCCGTTACATTGTTCGATTCCGGAGCGTGGCCGTGCGGAATGAAACTGCACGATCGTCCCGCGCCGACAGTCACCTAACGGTCCGATCTCGACACGGCAAAGTTGCCGGGACGCCATGCTGAAGCGCGCATGTAGTCGCCACGATTAACTCGCCTGACCGGACGCGGTTGCCTTTCTACGCGAGCGGGCAGCAGGGCCGCGCGCATGCGGGCGTAGCCCGCCCGGAACGTCCGGCCCGGGATGGATGCCGGCATCATATCAATTGCACTGCGCGACTGTTCGCGTCGCGCGGAGAAACCCGCCATGATTTTTGAAATTGCCCAGATCGACATACAGGAAAACGGCGAGCCGGGGTTTGAACGTGCCGTCGCCGAGGCGAAGCCGCTCATCGAACGCGCACCCGGTTGCCACGGCGTGCATTTGTATCGCGGTATCGAGCAACCGTCCCGCTATCGTTTGATGGTGCGATGGGAAAGCGTCGAGCGGCACGACGCCTTTCGTCAGACAGCCGATTATCAGCGTTGGCGCGAACTGGCCGGCCCCTTCTTCGTGGGCCCTCCTTCAGTCGAGCACGTGCGCGAAGTCTGACACGCCTGCGCATGGGGCACGGTGCACCGCCGCGTCCGTTCGGCTTGCCCGGCCAACATCGCCGGCACCATAAGTTGTTGCAAGGAGATAGAGGCAGTGAGGTTCTCCACGATCAGCACGCAGATTCAATTGGCGAGGCGGCCGAACGGCCAGCCCGTTTCGGACGATTTTCTGACGGTCGAGGTGCCGCTTCCGTCGTTGTCGGACGGCGAGGTTCGCGTACGAAACGAGTACATTTCAGTCGATCCATACATGCGCGGCCGAATGGACGACCGGCCGTCATACGTCGAGCCGTTCAAACTGCATGAAACGATGACCGGCGCGGCGGTGGGCCGCGTGACCGACAGCGCATCGAGCGCATTCGCGCCCGGCGACCTCGTGCTGCACCGATACGGCTGGCGCGATATCGCCCAGGGCGCGGCAGAAGATTTCACCCGCGTCCCGGACTTGCCGGAGCTGCCGAGCAGCGTTCATCTCGGCGTAATGGGTGCGACCGGCATGACGGCGTATGTCGGGCTGCTCGTCGTGGCACGCATGCGCGAGGATGAGGTCGTATTCGTTTCCGCCGCAGCGGGCGCGGTCGGCTCGCTCGCAGGGCAGATTGCGCGCCTGAAGGGCGCCTCGCGCGTGATCGGTTCGGCCGGGAGCGACGAGAAAGTTGCCGTGATTCGCAAACGCTACGGATACGATGCGGCGTTCAATTACCGGCGCGCTCCAGTGCTTGAGCAGCTAAAGGCTGCGGCCCCTGCGGGCATCGACGTCTATTTCGACAACGTGGGCGGCGATCATCTCGAGGCCGCATTGTCGACGTTCAATTATGGCGGACGTGCTGCGATCTGCGGTGCCATTTCGCAGTACGACCGCGTCGGTGTGTTGCCCGGGCCGCGTTTCATGGAAAACATCGTCTATCGCAGCTTGACGTTGACGGGCTTCCTGCTTCATGACTATCGACAGCACCGGGATGTGTTCGTCGACGAGATGGCGGCGTGGCTCAGGGGCGGGCAGATCGTGCATGACGAAACGATCGTCGACGGTGTCGCTTGCGCGCCGGCGGCTTTTATCGGGCTGATGAACGGGACCAACACTGGCAAGATGCTGGTCAGGATCACGTGAACGATTGAACACGCGCGATCGATCGAGCCCGGGATTCGACCGCGCTGGCTTGCGAGTGGGACATGCCTGATGCGACTTCACGATTGGACGATGGGCCTCGCGTCGGTTGCGCCCGCGAGTTCGCGGGTGCCCAGGTGACGGTGCTGGAGTGCGACGGAAGCGTGCTGGTGGTTCGTTGGGTCGAGCCCGGCGTCCGGCATTTCGGCGAGCAGCGCTGGCGGCGCGCCATCGCTTCCCGGCACGGCATCTGCGTGCTGTCGCATTTGCCCATCTTCCCCGGTGACGCAGTGTTTCGCCCGGCGGAGCGGCCCAGACCCACCAATGCCAACGCGATGATCCTGGCGAACGACGCACTGGGCATGCAGTCCGCCTGAACGCGTGCCGGCGCGCGCAGCCCCGGCACGACCTGATTACGATTGCGCGACGGTATTCCTGAGTACACCGATCCCTTCAATCTCGACCTCGCAGACATCGCCTGTGCGCATCCAGAGCTGCGGATCGCGCGCCATGCCGATGCCAGACGGCGTGCCTGTCGCGATGACGTCGCCGGGCTCGAGCGTCATGACTTCGCTGATGGTGGCAATCAGCGTGGCGATGTCGAAGATCATGTCGTTCGTATTGGCCTCCTGCACGACGACACCGTTGAGTCGGGTCTGCAGCTTGAGACCGGCCGCGCCCGGCGGTAATTCGTCGACGGTCACCAGTTCAGGGCCCAGTGCGCCCGTTTCGTCGAAATTCTTGCCGACAGTCCATTGCGGCGTCTTGAACTGATAGTCCCGCAGGGTCGCGTCGTTGAAGACCGTATAGCCGGCCACATGGTTCAACGCATCGCTTCGCGCGATGCGTCGACCGCTGCGGCCGATGATGACCGCCAGTTCGCCTTCGTAATCGAGCTGATCCGATTCCATCGGCATGCGTATCGCGGCACCGTGCGCGGTCAGGCTGCTGCGAAATCGCGCAAAGAGCGTCGGATACGACGGAACCTCGTATCCCGCCTCTTGCGAGTGCTCGACATAGTTGAGCCCGACGCAGATGATCTTCGCCGGCCGCGTCACGGGCGCGAGCAGGGTGCAGGCGGCCAGGTCGAGCGGCTGGCCCGCCAGCTGGAGGCGTTGGCTCGCTTGAGCCAGGGCGGAAGGACCGCTGGAGACGAGGGTGTCGAGATCGCCGGGGTAGTCGGGATCGGTACGCGTCAGTCCAAGATAACGGCCGTCGCTGGACCGGATAGCGAGGCCGGTGGCGCCGTCGCGTACGAAGCTGATGAATCGCATGATTGTTTTCCGATAATTGAGTCAAAGAAGCCGCCAGGCGTGCGGCCCGCGCCGCGCAGTGCTTCGATCGTGTGCGCGATGGTGTGTCCCGCGTGATGCGGACAGCCGCCCGATGTCATTTGCCGGTCGAACCGGGCGCATCGTCGTCAGTCACTTCGTTCGCGACGGCAGCCCGGATCCGCTTCCATTGCACTGGATCGATCTGCCGCCGGACTTTCGCCACGTCGGATGCGCTCACCTTGCCGGCACGATTGCCCCAGCTGTCGCGCACGAATGTCGCGAGTTCGGCGACCTGCATATCGGATAGCCGCCAGCCGAATGCGGGCATTGCCAGCGGCGCCGGATCGGTTCTTGTCGACGGCATCCGCGAGCCGGTCAGAATCACGTGAATGACCGACGACGGATCGTCGGAAGAGACCACCGCGTTGCCAGCCAGCGCGGGAAACGCTTTCATCGCGCCGCTGCCGTCCGAGCGGTGGCACGCATTGCAGTTGTTGAGGTACAGCAGCGCGCCCCTTGTCGGCGCGACGCCCGAGCGCAACGCCGCGGCCGTGTCTGCCTTGACGGGAGGTGCCGCAGGCGTCTGCGGTGTGCGACCGGGGAGGCTGCCGAGGTAGTCGGCAACGGTGCCCAGATCGGCGTCGCTGAAATATTGCGTGCTGTTCTCCACGACTTCAGACATGCCGCCGAACGTGGCGCTGCCGTGTGATCGGCCGGTTCGCAGAAGCTGAACGATGGTGTCCCGTGTGAGCCCGCCGGCGCCGTTTCCGCGCCCGGGGCGCAGGTCGGGTGCATGCCAGCCTGCGAGCGTGTACCCGCTCAGGTACAGGCCTGTTCCGCGCTCGTCGAACGTCTTCTCCTGGCCCATCAGGCCGTGAGGCGTATGACATGCGCCGCAGTGCGCGAGCCCTTGAACAAGATAGGCTCCGCGATTCCACGCCGCGCTTTGCGCCGGATCCTCGCGATATGCGCCATCGGGGCGAAACAGAAGATTCCATCCCGTGAGCAGAACGCGCAGGTTAAATGGAAAGTGTAGCCGCGTCTCCGTATTCGGCTGGCCGATCGGGCGCACGCCATGCATGAAGTACGCATAGAGTGCACGGGTATCGGTGTCGCTGACCTTCGAGAAGGACGGATACGGCATGGCGGGGTAGAGCAGATGTCCGTCCTTGGCGACGCCTTTGCGCATCGCAGCCGCGAAGTCGTCGTAGCTGTAGCTGCCGATCCCATGCTTGATGTCTGGCGTGATGTTCGTCGAATAGATCGTGCCGAACGGCGTTTCCATCGGCAGCCCGCCGGCGAACGGCTGGTCGCGGCGCGATGTATGGCATGCAACGCAATCGCCGACGCGTGCCAGATAGGCGCCGCGTGCTATCTGGTCGGCATCCTGTGCGTTCGCGGCTGCCGGTTGTAACCACGTGGCCAGCGTGGCGAAGGTCAACAGCAGGCCGAATGAGATCCCGGCCAGTCTCGTTCGTCGAACACCCATTGCATTTCCTATGTCGGTAGCAGTGGACCAGGATTCTTCAGATACTGCTCGCGGATCGCGCGCGCCGAGAAGTACGCTTGCGCGCCGACCATGCCTGTCGGGTTGTAGGCCCAGTTTTGTGGAAACGCGCATGCGCCCGTCACGAATACGTTGTGCACGTCCCACGATTGCAGGTACTTGTTCACGACACTCGTATCCGGACGGTCTCCGCAGACCGCGCCGCCGGTCGTATGCGTGGTCTGGTACGGCCGCATGTCGAAGTGATCGCCGATTTTCCCGACATGGACCGACAGCGATTTCGGCTTCATCGCACGCGCGACTTGCTCGGCCTTGTCGGTGACGAAGCGTGTCATGCGCATCTCGTTGTCGTGCCAGTCGAACGTCATGCGCAGCAGCGGGAGGCCGTATGCGTCGCGATAGGTCGGATCGAGATCCAGGTAGTTCGTGCGGTATGACATGACCGAGCCCGCGGTACCGATGGAAAACGAATGCAGGTAGTTGTCCTTAAGCGCCTTCTTCCAGGCGGCGCCCCATTTTGGAGTGCCTTCCGGCAGCAGTGTCTGACCGATCGGGCGGCCGCCGGTGACCATCGCACTGATATATGCGCCGCCGACGAACCCGGCCGCGGAATGATCGAAGTGATCCGCATTGAAGTCGTCGAATGCCTGGCCCCCGGAGCCGGCGCCGATGAACGGATCGATGTGGACATCCTTGTCGAAAAACAGCGAAACCGCGCTGTTCTTCTGATAGGCGAAGTTTCTGCCGACGGTTCCCGTTCCCGTCGCCGGATCGTACGGCGTTCCGATCCCGGATAGAAGCAGCAGGCGCACGTTATGCATCTGGAATGCGCAAAGCACGACGATACGCGCCGGCTGAAACACTTCTCGGCCCTGCGCATCGAGATAGGTCACACCGGTGGCGCGCTTGCCGGATGAATCGAGTTGCACACGCGTCACATGAGATCGGTCGCGTAGCTCGAAATTCGGTTTGGCCAGCAACGCAGGCAAGATGCAGGCTTGCGGTGATGCCTTCGCATACATGTAGCAACCGAAGCCTTCGCAATAGCCGCAGAAGTTGCATGGGCCGAGCTGCATCCCGTAGGGATTCTGATAGGCGACGGACGCATTGGAAGCGGGAATCGGAAAGGGATGGAATCCAGCTTCGCTCGCGGCGTGCTTGAACAGTGCCGCCGGAAAATTGTCGGCGAGCGGCGGACACGGATATTCGCGCCGGCGCACGGCCTCGAACGGATTACCGCCGTCCACTTTCCTGCCCCGAAGATTGCCTGCCTTGCCCGACGTGCCCATCACGGCCTCGATCCGCTCGAAGTACGGCTCGAGTTCTTCCAGCGTATAGGGCCAGTCCTGGATCGTCATATCATCAGGAATGAACTTGGCGCCATAGCGCTGTACGTAGTGCGAGCGAATCCCCAGGTCGGCGGCATTGGCGCGCCAGGTCGTACCGTTCCAGTGCACGCCTGCGCCGCCCACGCCGGTGCCCAGCAGGAACGCACCGAGCTGCCGGTAGGGCAATGCGTCGTCGTTCGGCGAGTGCCGAATGGTGATTGTTTCACGTGCGAGGTTCTGCATCAGCTTGCGGCGCTGAATATAGGAAAGCTCGTCCGCGATTGCCGGGTACGCGAATTCCGGACTCGTATCCCGGTTTTCCCCGCGCTCGAGGCCGACTACATTCAGGCCGGCCTCGGCCAGTTCCATGCCCATGATCGCGCCTGTCCAACCCATGCCAACGAGGACAGCGTCCACTTCCGGCTTCGTAATCTGCAGCATATGCGCCTCAGCCTTGTTGACCTTCGATGCTGACGGGGCCGTACGGGTAGCGCTTGCCGGTACCGATCCAGTCGAGGAAGTCCGCCCTGGCGCCCGGAAAGCCGATCATCCTCCAGCTGCCCATCTCCAGGTTGCCTCCGTGTATCGGGTCCGACAGATAACCTTCCCGGGTGTTCTCCAGCAGAAAGGCGAAGAAGTCCATCGAGGAGATATCGTCAAATGCCATCGCACCGGATTCCAGACTCGCGAGTACACGGGTCCGTTCTTCCACGGGGAGGTCGGCAAAGCGCTTGCCCGCGAATTCGCGCATGCATTGTGCGTTCACCGCCTGGATACCTGCTCGGTACAGTTCGCGAGGTGTCAGCTGCGACTGATAGCCGAACAGTGGCGAGCCGGCACGAAACGGGCCCTGCATGTACCAATGCGCTGCATAGCCGTAGCCGGTTTCCAGTTGCCTGTCGATGAAGACGGGCACGTTGAGGTCCAGCGCGCCGGGCCCTTCGTCGTCGTGCGGGATAAGGCGATCCACCGCCGCGAGCACGAAGATCCATTCCTCGTGTGTGAAAAACTTCGGGCGATAGTTCTCGAGCCCCACGGCGCCGTTGGTGTTTTGCGTCGCCGTTGGTGCGGACGATGCTTCGTCGGCTGAATGACAAGCGCTCATCGCGACGGCGGCGGGAACAATGGCGACTCGCTTGAGGAACATGCGCCTGCCGGACTCCGGCGTTTGTATGTCTTCGGGGGAGGGGGCTTCGCTCATCGATGGGTCTCGGACCATTCCTTAGTGCCATCACTTGCGCGCGGGTGCTACCGTCATGTCGACTGTGGGGTGATGGCGCGTCAATACGCAATTCGACAGGCATGGGTGGCGCAGTCTCCCCAGACTGGAAACGCGCGTCGGGACATGCGTCGAAGGGTGTGGACAAAACAGTACCCGCGGCCCAGTGCGATGGCAGCCCCCTGTTTGGGGAGGGGCGCGCATAAAACAGCTGGCGAAGCCGTGTGTCAGGGCGCGCAGGGTCGGCGACCTCGGCTTCCGATGCCGAGCGTTCCGACCATTACGGATTTTCTGCGTGAAGCACGCAGAGCCTCCGGTACAGACGGGCGAGCATGTCGATTCCCGAACGCAGGTCATCGGTGTGCGCGATCGTTTGATGAGTGGCAGCGTATGCGCCAATACAGATACTCATCGATTGATTCAAGCGCGCGGGCCGTTGTCGGCATGGGTGCCAGCCTCGGTATGATCTGCTTCCGATTGCCCTAGCAATGTGCCTCACAACTGGTCGCGCGGTATAACTAACTATTCCCGATATGGTGTCGCTAGACTGAATCAACCAACAGTTCAAAAATGACGCGACTGCCCCCCCACTTAGGGAGGATCCTTGCAAACGCCTCGTCGATACGAGGATCATTACGTTGGAGATGTTTGCTTCTTCAAATCTGGGTGCCGGTCAATCCCGCCGACGTCGAATACGCGCCATCGGCTGACGCACCGGGCGAGCTCATCTCCCTGGGTTTGAGCTATAAGGACGACCCCGTGGCGCAACGACGCCGTTCACGGTGCGCGCCTTCGATTTTCCCGGATTGATGCCGAAATCGCTGACATAGACATCTTTAATCGCAGCGCCTCGGGAAACCGCGGCGCGCCAGTGGATTGCAATCGCGTCATTCGACTCCTCCGCGAACGCCGGGCCGAGCCAGGCCTGGCAGGCGCGAGATGGATTCAACTACGGAGCCCGCCATGTCGACTATCTCAAGACGTTCATTTGTCCAGTCCATCGGTGCAGCAACACTCGCACCCGGCGTACTTCTCGCCTCTGCCGAGGCCGGGGGGGCAGCCGAAAAGCCCGCTGCACCCCAAGGTGGCGGCGCGAACTATGCTGATTACAAACATATTCAGGTTACCCAGGAACATGGGGTAGCCACCGTGACGTTGAACTACCCGCCGCTCAACCTGCTCGACGAGGTACTGTCGGAGGAGTTCGACTCGGTGACACGACAACTTGAACAGGATACGAATGTACGTGTCGTTGTCCTGCAGAGCGCCGTGCCGAAATTCTTTATCGCGCACTCGGGTCTGCACCGTGTCGGCTCCGCTCCGAAGGCGACTTCGAATACACGGACATTTCGACTGACGCAGATGCTCGGCGAGCGCCTGCGCAACATGCCCAAGGCAGTGATCGCCAAAGTCGAAGGCATCGCTCGTGGGGGGGGCTGCGAGATCGCGTTGGCTGCGGATATGTGTTTTGCCGCGATCGGCAAGGCCGTGTTTGGTCAACCGGAAGTCGTCTGCGGACTCGTGCCCGGTGGTGGCAACACACAGCGCCTGCCGCGGCGCATGGGGCGCGCACGCGCTCTCGAGGTGCTGCTGATCGGGGAAGACTTCTCGGCGGAACTGGCCGACCATTACGGTTATACTAAGCTTTCCGAAAGTATTGTCATTGTCATGAGACAATGGACGAATGAAATCGAAACGCACATCGGACGGCCGGAAACTGGATCACGCGACCTTGCAGGCGATGCGTCAGCAAGCGGTGAAGGC